>JBGQCZ010000851.1:0-2506 GCA_041495645.1 Gemmataceae bacterium
AAAACGGTGGGCCTCGCCCGGCCCTGAGAGGCCGGTCTCGACCCACCCTACAAGATTCGTTCCGGTCACGGAATGACGTGAGCAAAAGGCATGAAGCCGTTTGATTTGCATGGATTGAAGACCTACGAACTCGTTTCCCGGCCCAGCAAGGTGTTCGTGGCAGACCTGGGGCGGCCCATTTCCGGCGGGTATGGCCCCGACGAATGGCTTGATTCCCTTCCCAAGCAACTTGCGGCGAACGGTCTGCGCAAGGTACGCGATCATCTCCTGCGGGCGCACGGCGACGGCAAGACCGTGGTCGCGGCCATGGGCGGGCACGTTATCAAGACCGGCTGCGGACCTTATTTGATCGATTGGATCAATCGCGGATTGATCACGGCTGTGGTCATGAACGGTTCGGCGGCCATCCACGATTTTGAATTGGCGTTCGCCGGCAAGACCAGCGAAGACGTGCAAGCGCAGCTTCCCGGTGGGCATTTCGGCATGGCCCGCGAAACCGCCGACGCCTTCGCCCTTGCCTCGCAACGCGGCGCGATCAACGACAAAGGCCTCGGCGCGGCGCTCGGCGAATACATCGATGAAATCGACTGCCCGCACGCGGACATCAGCGTGGTGCGGGCCGCGTTTCGGGCCGAGATTCCCTGCACCATTCACGTCGCCATCGGCACCGACATCGTTCATATGCATCCGCACGTGTCCGGCGCTGCGCTCGGCGAATCCTCGCACATTGATTTTCGCCGGCTGTGTACGGTGGTTTCCGGTTTGGCCGGCGGGGTGTGGCTGAATCTCGGCAGCGCCGTGGTTTTGCCGGAAGTCTTTCTGAAAGCCGTCGCGGTGGTGCGAAACTTCGGCCATTCGCTCGATGGTCTGGTCGCAGTGAACTTTGATAAGGAATCGCGCTATCGCACGCTGATGAACGTGCTATTCCGGCCCGCGTCCGAAGGCATCGAACTGATCGGCCATCACGAAATCCTGATTCCGCTCATGCACTCGGTGCTGGCCGCTCAATTGGCGAAGGCCGAACCGCTCCTGCCGCGATTGGTCGCGTAAACGAGGTCATCATGTCCGCCGACTTGATCGATCTGGTGCAACGACTCGGCGAGCCGCGCATTCTCGTCGCCGGTGATGTCATGCTCGATCGCTACGTCTGGGGCAACGCCGAGCGCATCAGCCAGGAAGCGCCGGTCATCTTACTGCGAGCGGACAAACGCGAGGAACGGCTGGGCGGGGCGAGCAGCGTGGCGACGATGCTGCGAGCGCTCGGGGCGAAGGTTTCACTGGCCGGCGTCGTCGGCGGAGATCGCGATGCGTCGCAGGTTCGGCAATTGTTGGCTGACCAGCAGATCGAGGCCGAAGCAATTGTTTGTGATTCAGCGCGGCCGACCACGGTGAAAGAACGCTTCATCGGCCGGGCACAGCAAAAACATCCTCAACAGATTCTGCGCGTCGATTACGAGAATTGCGAAGCGATCCCGGCACCGGTCGAACGAACGATTGCCACGCTCATCGAGTCCAAGCTTGCCGACTGCGACCTCGTCCTCATCAGCGATTACGACAAGGGCGTTTGCACGCCGACCATTTTGCGAAGGGTTATCGAGTCCGCGAAGAAACGCGGCGTCCGCATACTGGCTGACCCCATTCGCCGCGGCGATTACACGAAGTATCGCGGCTGTTCCGCGATAACGCCGAATCGGTTGGAGGCAGGAACGGCAGCGGGTTCGGTTATCAATTCGGCGGATGAATCGCTTGCTGTTGCGCGACGTTTGCGCGAAACGCTGGAACTCGAAGCGGCGATCGTGACGCTCGATAAGGACGGCATGGCGCTCGCCCATCGCGACGGGCGCGAACGGCTGTTTTCAACCCGGCCGCGGCAGGTTTACGACATCACCGGCGCCGGCGACATGGTGCTCAGCGTGCTGGGCATGGCGCTGGCGGCCGGGGCCGATTACGACGCGGCCATTCGATTGGCAAACATCGCTGGCGGGCTGGAAGTGGAAAAAATCGGCGTCGCGCCCGTGACGCGCGAGGAGATTTTGGCCGATCTGTTGCGCTCGCCGTCGGCCATCAAGTTATGTGATTTGCGAACTTTGACATCCGAGTTGGAAGGCCGGCGGCGTGCCGGGCAGCGGATCGCGTTCACGAATGGCTGCTTCGATCTGTTGCACGCCGGGCACGTTCAATACCTGGAAGAAGCGCGGCAACAGGCCGATTGCCTAGTGGTCGGGTTGAACAGCGATTCGAGTGTGCGCGGACTGAAGGGAAATGGCCGGCCGGTCAATTCAGTGGATGCGCGGGCGTTCGTGTTGGCGGCGATGCAATCGGTGGATTACGTGGTCGTGTTCGACGAACCAACGCCGCTGCGCTTGATCGAAGCGCTTCGACCAGACGTGCTGGTGAAAGGCGCCGACTACACGCGCGAGCGGGTGGTGGGCGCCGATTTCGTCGAGTCGTACGGCGGGCGGGTTCATCTGGCCGGCTTGCGCGAAGGATTTTCCACCACGGGTTT
>JBGQCZ010000852.1:0-2504 GCA_041495645.1 Gemmataceae bacterium
CGTAAGCGAGGTAGGGATCGAACCCACCAATTTTGAGTAGAAGCACTACTACCTGCTAACGAGGGGAGGCCAAATGTTCGGATTCTTCTGGAACGTCGTTCAGATGAAGAGCACATCGAACGCTTGCGCCGCACGATCAAAACTTGGGATCGCTGGCGGCCGTGGTTAATCGCCACTCATGTCCTGCTTTTCGTTGTTTTTCTCGCACTTTCGTGCGGTATCGCGGCGAACCTTGACGCCCTTTGGCCCGTCAATCCGGGTCAGGCATGGGTTGGGTTCCTGTCTGGGATAGTAAGCGGTGCAGCTGTTGGAATCGTTGGACACAAGATTGCGTACGGCCTCGCTTGGGTGATCACTACCCATCGAAATGAGCGTATGTTGTTGCGGTATTATGATGCGGTCAAGACAATGGCAGTCGCAGAAAGCGAATAATGCACCCCCGACTCGGCAGCGCATCCAGCGGGCCGTGAGCGGGGGTGCGAAGATTAGGGCTGCACTTGGGCGGAAACTTCGTGCAGCAAATCGCCGATCAGGCGGCGCATCAATTGGCCGATGTTCTGCCCGCGGCTGCGGGCCAGGTCATCCAACGCGAACACTTGCCAGCGCGGCAGCAGCAGCGACAGCTCCAGAAACTCAGCCTCGGCTGTCGATCGTGATTCAACGGCGGGCATTGGATGGGTCTCTTGAACACCTGATATTAGCATCGTAAATGCAACGTGAATGCCACAACTGGTCAGACAATTCGCAATTGTCATAACTGATTCATCGATAATAACTTGCAATCTGAGACAATCGACCTGCGCTCAGGCGAGTGCCTGAGTACCGGGCAGCCGATGCGACAAGAAGCGGCGATTGCGCGACCCAATCGCGCCAGAGACAACCCGACGCGCGCCGCGGGCTGTCTTTCAACAGGTTGAATTTGAAACGATACGGACGTATAGTATTAGTGTATTAGTGTATCAATGCGGATTCCGTCTTCAGGATCAGTTGCTCTGGCTCATTTCATCTCTTGCGAAACCTGCCGTGACCACGTCGATTCCAAATTTGCCCGTTACCAAATGGCAGCTGTGCGCCGAAGACTCAATGTGCGCTGCCGTTCGCGGACAAACCGGGGCCAACCGCCGGCCCGAGCCATTCCCTCCCCAACCACCCACTCAGAATGCAACAAATGTAACTATTTTTTTGCGAGCACGTCGCACGCGTGGCAAGTCATGTCAATGCAAGGAGTTGCGTCCAAGCTACAACTTGCTGCTCAACCACCAAATGTTGCATTTTGTGGCATTTGGGGGGAGAGCTCGTGTGCGGCTTCTTCCGCTCCCGGGCACTGCGGTCGTCTGTGGGCGAGGACTGTCATGCCAGCGATGCGCGTCGGCCGCCGCGGACTCGTGCAAGAACCAATGCAAGTTGTGTTTCGGCCGCGAAAAAACGGCCTGTTCAGGCGGCGCAACCGGCAAAAAAAAGGTATGCATGCGTGGAACAATTTACCCAGACGGCACTACCGTCGCACGCGCCACCGGCCGGCCGCCCCCCGTTCCGCCGACGGCAACTCGGAGCCCGCACGCCATGAGCAAGACCAACGGCCGCGATCCCAACCAGGAAGAAGATCCGAATGCCGGCAAAGTGGATTTCAATTACTACACGAAACCGGCCGCCGGCGGCTCCGGCACTGGGCAGCAAGCGCGCATGTCCGACCCGATCAGCGGCGGCTCGATCGTTTCCTGGGCCGAGCTGCTGCGCCAGACGCCGCGGCCTTCGGACGAGGAAGTCAATCTCGGCTCGCTGCCGGAGATTCAGGTGGATGCGATGTCGGACAACGACATCATCAAGCACCTGGAGCGTGAAGCGAGTTTGAGCGGCGGCGGCTCTTCGCGCAAGCTGCTCACGCCGGGCTCGGCGAAGAAAATCCAGAGCAACCACCCCGCCCCAAATGTGCCCCCGGCTACCCCCGCTCCAGCCTCATCCACCAACTACGACGAATTGTACAAGGACCTGGACGACGACGGCGGCTCGTCGGTGGACCTGATGAACGCGGCGAAGGCGGCGTTGCAGCCGATGAGCGGCGATCTGTCGAAAGCACAGGCTGACGAAGCCGACATCCTGTCGGCCGCGTTGCATAATGACGACGGCACATCGGCGGTGAACCTGGGAATGGAGCCGCGGTCGGCGTCCGTGATCACCCTTCCGCCCCGGCCCAGGCAAAGTACGCCGAAGGTTGTCCTGCCGCCGAGACCGCGACCCGCGTCGCTGGGCGAAATGAAAGTGCGAAAACAGCGGCGATCCATGAGCGCCTGGATTGGCGGCATGTTGGGTGGGATTGCCGGCGCGGCATTGGTGGCTGCACTGCTGTATGCATCCGGTTCGCTTCAGTTGGTTCGCGGCGGGAAAGTCGCGACGCAGACGCGCATCGAACCGCCCGCCAAAGCCACTCCCGAGCTGGCCCGGCGTCTGCTGGAAACCGGCGAACCTGAAAAAGCACTCGCCGCGTTTGCCGAATGCGAGGAGTC
>JBGQCZ010000853.1:0-2502 GCA_041495645.1 Gemmataceae bacterium
ACGCAGACGGCCGACGCGCTGTCCCCACTCGGCGGAATTGACCATGCCACCAGGCAGTTGGCGGCGGTGCTGACGGACTTGCAAGAACCGCTTGGTTACCATCCCGCTCACGACCAGGTGATCGCCATCGCCGTGCGGCCGCTGGCCGAACAACTATTCCGCTCGCAGCGGCGTCTCACAGGTACGCTGCACGCGATTCTCCGGCTCGAGCTGGAAAGTGAACACGTGGAATGGTTCCCCGCCCGCCTGCGCCATATCTTGGACAACCTCATTTCCAACGCGCTCAAGTATCGCGATCCGGACAAGGCCGAGTCGTGGGTGCAATTGGGGTTGCGGGTGTCGGCCGAAGGTTACGAATTCCGCGTGTCGGACAATGGCGTCGGCTTGCCGCCGGATCAGCAACAAAAGGCGTTCGAGCTGTTCTATCGAGCGGCGCCGGCCCGCGCTGCCGGCCGGGGTGTCGGCTTGGCGGTCGTGAAAATGCTCGTGGAGCAGAGCGGCGGAACGTTTGCCGTCGACTCGGGCGTGGGACAAGGCAGCACTTTCGTGTTGGTCCTGCCGCGCTATGACATTAATGATTTTCTGACCTGAGGTCAGCGGTGATGGATTCCCTGAACGAGGGTGATGGGCCAATCTCAATCTGGAAGAAATGATGCCAACGCAAAAGCAAGAAAAGCAGAATATGGATCAGGAAAAACAAAGAACCCGGCAGCTCGACACCGTTATTGGCAAACAGGTGATTGAGACCCTGGGCCAACCGGACGATCTGCACAAGGTGTTGGTCCGGCGTCTGTGGGAGAATCACTACCGCGTCAACGTCTTCGTCGGCGCGGACGAGTATTCGAACAAGATCGCCCACAGCTATTTTCTGGTGGCCGATAGCGACGGCAAAATCGTCTCCGCGACGCCGAAGATCACGAGAAAGTATTGACCCCCGCGACGATGATAGTTTTGTGTTCGTTTCGTTGACTGGCCTTGCCCTTCCGCAACGGAAGAGCGGCCTCTTTTCTCTGGAGTTTGGAAATGGGTAAGAAGCTTTACGTCGGCAACCTGGCCTTCAGCGTCACCGACAGCACACTGCAACAGATGTTCGCAGCGCACGGCACCGTGCAGTCGGCGCAGGTCATCATGGACCGGGACAGCGGCCGCTCCAAAGGCTTTGGCTTCGTCGAAATGGGCAGCGATTCGGAGGCGCAGGCCGCCATCCAGTCGCTGAACTCGAAGGAAGTGGACGGCCGCAGCTTGAAAGTCAATGAGGCACGGCCCAAGGCCGAAGGCGGCGGCGACCGGCGCTATTGAGAACGCCACGACTGGTGTCACAAACGACGATCCGCCCCTGAGGCAACCGACTCACATGACCAAGGAATCGAACGCTGCTTCGAAATCCGCTGCCCTGACGGCTGGGGACAAGGCGAAGGTAGGCTCCAGTCTGGCGCCTCCGCGCACGATGGAGGAGCGTTTGCAGCGCATTGAGACATTGGGTCAACGAATCGACGGTTACATTCGGTTCATGTGCGAGATCGGCAGCCTGACGGGCACGTCGGCCGAAGCGAAGGAACGAGCTGTGACGGCCTTCTACGAGCGGATGCTCGTTGTCGAACGCCAATTAGCGCGGATTCAAGAGGATCTCCGCCTTGAATAGCCGGCCCGGTTGGTTCGGGCGCCGGCGACAAGATGTCCATGAGGATGAGTGCCACATGCGTAAGTCCGGCAAGGGCGTTGAACTTGCCGCGCATGGGTAACCTTTTACGAGCGAGGGAAAGATGGAGTGGTATTGGTGGTTGCTTATTGTTTGGGTCATCAGCGGAATCGTCGCGCTGGGCTTGGAGTTTCGCAGTAACCTGGCCATGCGCGAGAATGTCGGCCTGGCCGACGTCTGGCCGGTGATCTTTGGCCCTGGTTGGTTGACGATCAAATTGTGGCAGTTGATCATGATGCCGAAATCACATTAGGGATCGTCATGCAAAAAAGCCCGGTCATGCTTGAGAACATCGAGGACATGCGCCTTCAGGAAGGCATTGTCGACCACGTCCTGCGCAAAGCGATCAAGGGACTCAAGGTTGGCGATCTCGTCAAGCTCACGTTCTTGTTCGGTGCGGATTCGACAACGGGTGAAACTCTGTCCGTGCGAATCACTGAAATCACGCGCGGCGCATTTCGCGGCGAGTTGGCCGAGCGGCCCGCCTCGGCGGCGCTCTCGGAAATCAGAGTAGGAGTTTCGGTCGAGTTCATGGTCGCGCATATTCACTCGCTAACCACGGCGCGGGCTCGGGATTAGGGACCAGAGCAGCAAAACAAAGGCACTATTGTGTCTTGCTTGGACTTGTGCAGCGGACGCAGATAGCCGACAATACGTAGTATGCAAGCCATTTGACAGGTGATACATCAGGGCGGCACGTCAATCCGCCCATGGCGCCAACGTCGCAGCTTGCCCAAACGCCGAGGTCCTTCATGCCGAAAGCGGTCATCGTAACGTTCGAGCACAAAAGTTACACCTGGGAC
>JBGQCZ010000854.1:0-2480 GCA_041495645.1 Gemmataceae bacterium
CACGGTGGTGATCACGAATCTGCCCGGCGCGAACGACACCTACGCCGAGCAGGACAACGACGTGGATAGCTGGATGAAGACCTTCGCCGGCTTCTTGACCTCGCCCGAAAAGAGCAAAGCCTGGCTAACGATTCCTGTCACGGGCTACGCTCAGGTCGGAATTTCGGGCCTCACGAAAGTGCAAACTTGGATCAGCCCCAAGGAAACGAAATGGCCGGCCGACGATCCGCACTTTACCAAGGCCCCGTGGCAGGACGCCGAAGTTTTGTCAACGCCGAAGAAGTGGGGCGGGGAGTTGCCGGGCGACAAGCTGCCCGACCATCTGCACGGCTTCGATCCGAAAACGCATCATCCGAAGGACTGGCCGATGCTGCTGTCAATGGTGCACTGGGCCGCGGCGCTGCCGGGAATGAAGCCCGGCCAATACTCGCTGCGCGCCCGTACCATCGACGCCAAAGGCATCGCTCAGCCCATGCCGCGTCCATTCCCCAAGTCGGGCCGCAACTTCATCGAGGAACGAACGATGATTGTCCAGTAGCAGCATTCTCAAGCCGATGCGGGGACTTGATTTTATACATTTGTTCACTATAATCCTATCGCTGGAAGTGTTTTGAACTGACGGTCGTGCGTGAGCCGTGACAGAGTCGGTGCGCAACCAGGGCAACATGTCCCAAAAATGTCCGAAAATGTCCAAAAATGTCCACAAAAAGAAATTTTTGCCACTGCATCGGCCGGGGTGCAACCAACTTCTTGAGGGTGCGAGCAACTTTTTTCGTTGATCGGGCCAAGTGGCGAAGCGAGGAGAGCGATTTCGCAAACCCCCAAGAAACCCGGGTTCGCCCAGTCGACTCGAAAACTTGCGTGCGGGTTTTTGACTCGGGCTGCATTAACATAATGGGCAACCGATGCGATCGCCCGAGGAAACGACATGTCTGCGTTAATTCGTTCACTCACCGGACAACTTTTCCGTCCGGAATTCGCGACCATTTCCGATGCCGACCTGTTGCGAGCCCATATAGTCGATCGTTCCGAGGCGGCGTTCGAAGCGCTGGTCGATCGCTACGGCCACTTGGTTTGGCATTGGTGCCGGCGTGTCCTGGGCTCTGGTCCTGATGCGGAAGATGCTTTTCAAGCGACCTTTCTGGTCATGTCGCGACGTGCCGCGTCCATTCATCCCAATGCCGTCGCGGGGTGGCTTCACGCCGTGACCCGCCGGGTTGCGGTGCGAACTCTCGCGCGGCGAACGCGGCGTCAATCGGCCGAAGCCGTCGCGGGGCAAACGCGGATCGCATGCTCTGCTCGAAATACGACCGAACCGACGGTGTCCGAACTCATGGCGGCGCTAGATGAAGAGGTCGCGCGGCTGCCGGAAAGGTATCGCACGCCATTGCTCTTGTGCTTCTGGCAAGGCATGACGCAATCGGAAGCGGCCCGTTGTTTGGGATGCAGCGCGGGATCTATCAAAGGGCGGCTTGAACGTGGCCGACGACGACTCGCGAAGCTCTTGACCAAGCGCGGATTCGGCCCCCAAGCGATCCTTCTCGCTCCTGTTGCGATTGCTGCCGTACCCGGCGACTTGCTCGCACGCACCGCAACCTTGGGCCTTCCCAATGCAAACATTCCGAGTGCTATCGTCGCGTTGACCGAAAGCGCCGTCGTTGGAATCGGAGCAAGACTGAAGCTCGCGGTTGCTGCGATGGTGGCCGTGATGGCGGCCACAGGCATGGCGTTCGGTCTCGCCGGTCTAATGACGCCAGCCGACGAGCCCCGCCCAATCGCCGCACCCAAGCCTGACGAGTCCGGCCTCCCGGCCGGGGCCGTGAAGCGATTGGGGGCCAGTCATCTGCGCATCGGCAATTCCGCGTTTGCCCTCGCGCCGGACCAAAAGAGCGTCGTCACCGTTTCACCCGAAGGGTTGGTGCGTACGTTCGATGCAACCACCGGCAAGCTCCTGACGCGCCGATCGGTTGGCGACCGCGGCAGCCTTAACCCGCGCGGCCAGCATCATGCGGAACTCTCGGTCGACGGCCAAACGGTGTTGCTGGGGGAAGATCGCGACGACGGGTTTCACCGCGTCGTTTGGGATGTGCCAACGGGCCGGGAAATCTTCCGGCTGAAACCGCTCGCAAAGCTACGCTTCGGTAAATGCGTCGTATCGCCGGACGGGAAACGATTGGCCGTCGTCGCGTACGTGCAAGGACCGGGCGGCACGCAGGCTTTGCGCGTTTACGATCTGCCGAGCGGGCGGATGCGGGAACTTGGACCGACGGAATTCAACGTGTACCGCTTGCAATGGTCATCGAACGGCAACCGCCTCGTTCTCGATCAGATCAGCGCCGACGGAGGGAGCCACCACACGTTAGCCTGCTTTGACGTTGCGGCCGGGAAGCAACTCTGGAAGCGGCCGTTCACGGGGCAGGAATTCGCCTTCAGCCCCGACGGCAGGACCATCGCGTTTGCGGATTCTCGACCCCAGATCG
>JBGQCZ010000855.1:0-2476 GCA_041495645.1 Gemmataceae bacterium
AGACTTCTGGTCGCAGAGTTTTTGCTGGGGTTCTGCCGCGCCAACTGACAAGCAGGCGAAGTCTACAAGAGTTCGCTTCCGCAACGACGGAGGCAAGACCTATGCTCGTTGCGAAGTCCACTTGATTTATCGAGTACCCGGCGCCGATGCCACAACAGTCACGTTCAATTGGACGGCCGACGCTGGTTCGCATCAAGCCGCGAATCGGTTTGCCGGCGCCCAACCTGGCACCTGGAATGTGCAGACGGGCAGGAACGTGAAGACGAAGTGGGTGGAATTCGAGCCAGCGAAGGAACACTGAAATCGACTGAGTCCGACTTACGTCAATGCGGAGAACTTCAGTGGCAACGAGACGAGCAGTTTTGACTGGTGCGGTATTGGATTTCGGAGAACCCGCCCATCGATGGCATTTCTGGTGCCTTGGGAGAGCCGGCCGGCCAGATTGCATTCTTGTGCTTGCAGTCAGCGCTGCGGTTGGCCTGCTCGCCAACGCCGTCTGCGCGCAGGACAAAACTCAGATCACCATACAGACGACGAAGCCTCGACAGGTATTTGAAGGTCTTGGGGCAGGTGCGATCTTCTTTGAGGGCCATATCACCAGCTTGGCGGCCCGCAACAAGAACGAACAGCAAGAACGACTCTACGACGACATGTTTGCCCGCGTGCCGGCGCGGTATCTCCAACTCATGATCCGCGAAATCCACGAACCGCAGAACGATAACAACGACCCCTACACACCCGCGTTCGAGGACAAGAACTTCGAGTATTGCAAGCACACGATTCAGATTGCCAAGGCCGCTCTGAAGCGCCAGCCGGACATTCAGCTTTACGCCACGCTTTACACGCCGCCGCCGTGGATGAAGACGAACAACGATGCGTCGGGCGGCGGCGAGGCTCGCGCCACGATCAAAACCGGCATGGAACTCGAACTCGCTGAATATGTCTGGGCGTTCCTCGCGCACATGCAGAAGAACGGCGTTCCGATCCAATACCTGAGCATCGCGAACGAGCCTGACTGGCCGCACACCCAGCCAGGCTATTTTCTGTCCGCCGAAAGACATGCCGCACTGTTCAAGACCGTGGGAGAGTATCTCGACAAGATGGCAAAGAAGTACCCGAATGTACCTCGACCCAAACTTGTTGGGCCGAACACGCTGAGCGCGCCGGGAGCCGTGAAGGATTACGTTCCCCTCCTGCTCAAGAACGCCGGACAGTATCTCGACGTGATCGGATCGCACGACTACGACCCGCGCGGGGACCGTTGGGGCGCCCTGCGGAAACTTGCGGGGAAAAAGCCCCTATGGGTCACGGAATGGTGTGCCCGCAAGAAGGACTCTTCGCCGGGGATGATTCACTAGGCCATTGAATATGGCGTCGCCATGCACGAGGCATTTCTCGGCGGCGCGAACGTGTTCATGGCGTACGACTGGGTCTACCCGCCGCGCGACAGCGGCGAAGCCCTGATTCATGTGAATTGGGGAAACGATTACACGTTGACGAAGCCATACTATCTCTTTCGGCAGTGGGCCGAGCCACTCAGGCCCGGTATGCACCTCGTTGAAGTTGGCGTCACCGGGCGAGCCGCAAAGGGCGTGAAGCCCACCGCGTTTCTGACTCCTGATGACGCGACGCTCGTCGTTCACGTCGTGAACGCCCAGGACAGGGACGCCCCCATCACGCTGAAGCTGACGGGCAAATTTGCGAATGCAACTACCGCCGAGCGGAACCGAACCAGTGCGACGGACGACGCAAAAGCTCTTCCCGCGCTCACGGGAAGTTCGGGGAGTTTTACGGACACTCTCCCGGCACGATCGATGGTAACCTATCGCTTTGAGGCTCAAGGCAAATAACTTGTGAGTCGTCACGATACTGCCGGTTTTTCGCGACTGGACAACATTGAAGGTGATCTACTTCATTCCGAACGAAAGCCTCGAATGTTGGTTACAAAACTAAAGTCTGCGGTGATGGGGCTGGCCCTATTGGTGTCCGGCGCGAGCGCGGAGCCTCCGGCGACGGACAAATTCGGCCCGGATCGGGATGCGAAAAAGGACCGCGTCGATCAGCAGGGCGACCCGCTCCCTGAACACGCACTTCTCCGCATCGGCACGACCAGGCTCCGGCACGAGGACCAGACGCTGGACGTGGCCGCTTCCGAAGATGGACGGTTCTTAGCTTCGTACGGCAGGGACAGGTTGGTTCGCATTTGGGACGCCAAGGACGGCAGGCCAATTTGGGCGTTCGAGATAAGAACATTGGAACCGTGGGCGCTTGCCTTTTCCCGCGATAGCAAGGAACTGGCGGCGGTGTCGAAGTCTTCTCACAACGCTGCAACCGGCGGTGCATTCCGTCGATGGGATCTGTCGACCGGCCAAGAACTGCCGAATGGCCGGGACCATCCAGCCCTCGATCTGCGGAGCGTGTATTTCGCTTATCAAGTTGCCTTGGCGTGTCGCGACGATGGCGGATTTCTGGCAGC
>JBGQCZ010000856.1:0-2463 GCA_041495645.1 Gemmataceae bacterium
CGCGAAGTGATGCGGCCCGACGGCGTGACGTTCAAGAGCCAGCGGGCCATCGATGAGCGGCAATCGGAGTTTCTGGCATCCACCGACAACTGGTTCCGCCCGGTGCGGATCGAAACCGGGCCGGACGGCTGCCTGTGGATCGCCGACATGTACCGGCAAGTAATCGAGCATCCGCAATGGATTCCACCCGATTGGCAAAAGCGCCTCGACCTGCGCGCCGGCCACGACAAGGGCCGCATCTATCGCGTGGTCCCGGTCGGCGTGAAACCGCGAGCCATCCCGCGCCTCGACAAACTCGACACCAAGGGCCTGGTCGCCGCCCTGGATTCCCCCAACGGCTGGCAACGCGACACGGCGCAGATGATGCTGATCTGGAGGAATGATAAGGACGCGGTACCGATGCTGGAGAAGATCGTGCGCGAGTCGAAGAACCCGCTGGCCCGTTTGCACGCGCTATGCACGTTAGATGGAGTTGGAAAACTGGCCCCCGAGATTGTAAAGTCGGCCAATTTCGATAATGAGCCAGGCGTTCGACGCCATGCGCTCCGGTTGCGGCGCGAAGAGTTCGCTCCGGGCAATGACATTCACAACTCATTTCGCGACGAAGTCGAGGCCTTGTTGAAGGAACAAAACGCCCAGGTGCGCCTGCAATTGGCGTACACGCTTGGCGACCACACGGAACCGGCCGCCGAGGGGATGTTGTTCGTCATGTTGACCAACTTCCATGGGGACCCGTTCTTGCGCGCTGCCATGCTCAGTTCGGTTTCGCGAGATCATCTGAATGGAATTCTCAACAAGATCGGCCAAGACGGATTTGGTTCGGAAAATGCGCGTGACTTGTTGACCATCGCAACAGGAATGAATCACCATGATGCCGTGGCGATCTTGATCGACGGCCTGTGCAAGCCTGTTCGAGGCGCGTACGACTCCAAGTTCGCCGCCGCGAGCAGCATTCTCGATACTCTTGACCAGCGCGGAGTCGCATTGGACTCGGAGTCCCTCAAAAAACTTGGGGCGATATTCAATTCAGCACGAATGATGGCAATTGATGCAAAGGTCAACCCGAACCAACGTCTGGCAGCGGTTTCCCTACTCGCGCGCGAGCCGAACGAGCTATCCAAAGACATCAAAATGCTGACAGGATTCCTGATTCCACAATCGTCGCCTGAACTGCAAACCGCCGCCGTCGCCTCCCTCGGGCGCGTGCGACAACCAGCAGCGCGGCAAGCGCTGCTCACGAATTGGAAAGGCATCGGGCCGGCTCGGCGCGCGCAGATCGTGGAACTACTGCTGCGTCGCGATGAAGGCGCGGCGGCGATTCTCGAAGCCATCGAGAAACGTCAGATCAACGCGACCGAGATCGACGCGCCGGCACGGCAGCGGTTGTTGACGCACAAGCTGGCGGATGTGCGGGCCAAGGCGAGCAAGGCATTCGCCGGCAGCATCGATGCGGACCGCGAGAAGGTCGTGCAGTCGTTCCGCCCGGCCCTGTCGCTCAAGGGCAACGCGGCCAAGGGCCGCGAAATCTACGCCAAGACCTGCGCCGCCTGCCACAAGCTCAACGGCGTCGGCAATGAAGTCGGCCCCGACCTGGCCGCTCTTGCCGGTCGGTCCAACGAATACCTCATGATCGCCATTCTCGACCCGAACCGGGCCGTCGAAGCACGCTACGTGAATTACCTCGCCGAAACCAAGAACGGCTTGTCGTTCACCGGCGTGCTGCTGAATGAAACCAGCACGAGCATCACGATTGTCGGCCCGGAAGGCAAATCGCAAACCATCCTGCGCAACAACCTGGAATCGCTCACCAGCACCGGCCGCTCGGCGATGCCCGAAGGCGTGGAGAAGGACTGGAAACATCAGGACATGGCCGACCTGCTGGCCCATTTGCGCGGCAGCGGGCCGGCGCTGAAGCCAAAGGAGTTTCCGAACAACAAACCGGAATTGGTTCAAGCCGAAGCGGATGGTTCGCTGTCGTTGAAAGCCACCAACGCCGAGATTTACGGCCCGACTCTGGTGTTCGAGCAGCAGCATCGCAACCTCGGCTACTGGAGCAAACCCGACGATCTCGCCATATGGAGCGTGCGCGTTCCCAAGGCCGGGAAATACGCTGTCTGGCTCGACTACGCCTGCAACAATGACAACGCGGGCAATACGTTCGCGATCGAGACCGAAGGCGGAACGATCACGAGCCAAGTCGCGGGAACGAGAAACTGGGACACGTATCGAGTGACGAAGGTTGGCGAAGTGACGCTGCATGCCGGCGAGCAACGCGTGACGATGCGCTCCGAAGGCGAGATCCGCGGCGGGGCGATGATCGATCTGAAGTCGATTCGATTGATTCCGGTGAAGTGATGACGTGGGTCAGGATTCCAACACAGGATCAGGTAGGGTGGGTCGGGGGGGCGTATGGGGCCAAGTCCCACCACGTGTTAAACGGGGAAAAGTTGGGGGTCGTGGGCC
>JBGQCZ010000857.1:0-2462 GCA_041495645.1 Gemmataceae bacterium
ACGGGTTCGCTTGTCGTTGCAGCAGTTCCTGGCTGGTGATAATCTCATCTTCATCTTGGTCAAACTTCGCCAGCCGCTCCCATGCGACTTTCAAGTCCGCTTTCGTGAGTTTTTCCTTGTTCGAGCCGACTGCATTGAAAAAGGCATCCGTAAGCCGATCGTTGGTGCCGTCGGGCGGTTGCACCGCAACCTGGATGGTGCCCTGGCCGTTGCGGCGCATCCAGGCGGTGAATTCCTCGCGACTGACTTTCCCGTCCTTGGTCGTGTCAATTTCGGTGAAAATGGGTTTGCCGTAAGCCTGACCGTTGAAGATGTAATTGAAGCCTTGGGAATAGGCGATCGCCGGCGGCATCACGGCGACTTCGGCCGGACTCAACGTGCCGTCGCCGTTGCGATCGGCGTAAGCAAAGGCCTTGTCCACGAACGCTGTCCACGACGCACGGGCCGACTTGCCGTTCACGGAAATCAGCAAGCGAAGCTTGAACAAACCGCGCTCCGTCCGAAAGACGAGATCCTGGATGTCGGCCTTGGAGGCAACGTCCGCCTTGGCGGTGCCGGAATACTCCGCCGAGGCAGCCGGCTTGGAGCTGCCGGCATCGGTCATCGGTTTCGCTTCCGAAACGGCTGCCGTCGGCGCCGATTTAACCTCGGCACTGGCGGCTGCGGTTCCCGATTTTGCCTCTCCGTCAGGCGACTTATCCGCCGCCATGACGGTGACGGCGAAGCATATCGCCATGATCCCCGAGAGAATTCTCGCTCTCATGCCAGCACCTCCGTGAGAGGCTTGGCGGCCTTGTCCACGATGCGGATCGGCCGCTGCACGTTGGACATGTTCTGTTTCTGGTGGTCGATGCCAAGCGATTTGCAGACGGTGGCGAGCAGATCCGGCGCGGTGACGGGCCGGTGCTCGACCGACATGCCGTCGGCGCTCGTGCGGCCCACGACACTTCCGCCTTTGATTCCGCCGCCGCCCAGGACCGTGGTCCAGGCCGAAGAGAAATGGTCGCGGCCCTTCTGCGGGTTGATGCGCGGCGTGCGGCCGAACTCGCCCATCCACACGACGATTGTGGAATCCAGCATGCCGCGCTGCTTCAGGTCGTCGATCAACGTCGCCCAAGCGGGGTCGAGCGTGCCGCATTGCGATTTCACGCTGTCGAAATTGTTCTGATGCGTGTCCCAGCCAATCGGCGAGCCGGTGGTGCCGCCGAGCGTGACCTCGACAAACGGCACGCCGCGTTCGACCAATCGCCGGGCCAGCAGGCAGCCCTGGCCGAACAGATTGCGGCCGTAGCGATCTCGCAACACGGCCGGTTCCGTCGACAGATCAAATGCTTTGGTAGCGTCGGCTTTCATCAGCTTGACGGCCTTCTCATACGCCGCGCGATGACTGCCCGAAATCAAACCGGGATGATCAGTGACGAACTTGTCCTCCACGTCCTTGAGCAGGCCGACCCGCTGTTCGGCTTGATCGCGGGTGATGCCGCCGGCGGGTTGCAGGTCGGGCACCTTCAGCATCTGATCCGGGTTGCCCTGCGCCTGGCCAAAGAAGTTCTGCGCGTCGCCCACCATGAGCGGGGCGAATTGCGGACCGAGGAAGCCGGGGCTCCAAGCCGCCTGAGCGAGATAGCGAATCGGCGCGATGCTTACGAAATTCGGCAGATCGGCCGTCTCTTTCCCAAGTTCTTTCGACACCAACGAGCCGAAGGTCGGATATTCGATAGCGCCCTGCGGCAAGTAGCCGTTGCGCATGAGATAGGTGGCGCGCCCGTGGTCGCCTTCCTTTGTGGACATGCCGCGAATGACGGCGAGGTTCTTCATCTGCTGCGCGACCTTGGGCAGATGCTCGCCGATCTTGATGCCCGGCACGGACGTGGCGATTTCCTTGAACGGCCCGCCGTTGGGATGGCCGGGTTTCAAGTCGAAGGTGTCCATCTGGCTGGGCCCGCCGTTCATCCACAGCAGGATGCAGGCGCGTTTCGGATTCTTGCCGACACTTTCGGCCGCGAGAGCCCGCAACCAACCGGACATCGAGAAGCCCACGGCGCCGACGGTGCTGGTGCGAAGCCAATCACGACGATTCATGGGGTGCCCTCAAAGAGACTCTTCGCTCGCGCGTCAGGCTTGTGAACCTAACTCACAAGCCCGACGCTAACTCACAAGCCCGACGCTAACTCACAAGCCCGACGCTAATTCACAAGCCTGACGCGCAAGCGAAGGAATCTGTGGATCAATGGTTCACGCGAAATTCCACGGTATTGATCAACGTCCAGAAGACGTCGCCGAGGCGTTGTTTTTGCTTGGCCGGGTCGCCGGTTTCGACGTGCTTGACCAGTTTGGCTAGCTCCTCCGCCCGCGGTTTGCGGCCGAGCGCTGCCAAGTACAAGGTTTCGATCTTGCGGGGCAGCGTGAGGAACGGCGATTCGGCCACGGCCGCCAGCGTCTCGCTCTTGTCCAGGCTCGTG
>JBGQCZ010000858.1:0-2456 GCA_041495645.1 Gemmataceae bacterium
AGGAAGGCGAATTTCACTTGTTCAATCCGGAAACGGTTCACAAGCTTCAATTCGCTTGCCGGTCCAACAACTTCAAAGTCTTCAAGGAATACAGCGAACTGGTCAACAACCAGGCGAAGCGGTTGTGTACGCTGCGCGGCCTCTTCGATTTGAAGCTTGCCGACAAGCCCGTTCCGCTCGATCAAGTGGAGCCGGCCGAATCGATCATGAAGCGGTTCAAATCCGGGGCGATGTCGTACGGGTCGATTAGCCAGGAGGCGCACGAGACGCTGGCGATCGCCATGAACCGCATCGGCGGCAAGAGCAACACGGGCGAAGGCGGCGAGGATCCGGCCCGCTACGCCTGGACTAATGAACTCGGCGACTCCAAGAACAGCGCCATCAAGCAGGTCGCTTCGGCTCGCTTTGGAGTGACGAGCGAATACCTGGTGAAAGCTCTCGAATTGCAGATCAAGATGGCGCAAGGAGCGAAGCCGGGCGAAGGCGGGCAGTTGCCAGGCAGCAAAGTTTACCCGTGGATCGCCAAGGTACGGTACGCGACACCGGGCGTGGGCCTGATTTCCCCACCGCCGCACCACGACATTTACAGCATCGAAGATTTGGCCGAATTGATTCACGATTTGAAGAACGCCAACTCGCAAGCACGTATCAGCGTGAAGCTGGTGGCGGAAGTCGGCGTCGGCACCATCGCCGCGGGCGTGGCCAAGGCACATGCCGATGTGGTTCTCATCAGCGGACACGACGGCGGCACCGGTGCTTCGCCGCTCACCAGCATCAAGCATGCCGGTGCGCCCTGGGAACTCGGTCTGGCCGAGACGCACCAGACGTTGCTCTTGAACGACTTGCGCAGCCGCATTGTGGTCGAGGTCGATGGACAGTTGAAAACCGGCCGCGACGTGGTGATCGGCGCCCTGCTCGGCGCCGAGGAATTTGGATTTGCCACCGCTCCGCTGGTCGCGCTCGGCTGCATCATGATGCGTGTTTGCCACCTCAATACTTGCCCGGTCGGTGTGGCCACGCAGGATCCGCGCTTGCGCAAGAAATTTGCAGGCGATCCAGATCACGTCGTCAACTTCATGCGCTTCATCGCCGAAGAAGTGCGCGAGCATATGGCGCAACTGGGCTTCCGCACCTTCGTCGAAATGATCGGCCACAGCGACCGGCTCGAAACGGCCAAAGCGATCGACGTATATAAGGGCAAGGGCCTCGACTTCACCAATATCTTCTATCAGCCCGACGTGAGCGAAAACGTCGGCCGGTATTGTCAGATGCCGCAGGACCACGGGCTGGAGAAATCGCTGGATCGCACCACGTTGCTGCCGTTGTGCCAACCGGCGCTGGAGCGCGGCGAGCACGTTGAGAAAACTTTGCCCATTCGCAACGGCAACCGCGTCGTCGGCACCATCGTCGGCAGCGAAATCACCAGAAAGTACGGGCGAAAAGGGCTGCCCGACGACACGATCAAACTGACGTTCCACGGTTCGGCCGGTCAGAGTTTCGGCGCTTTCATTCCCAAGGGCATGACGCTGATTCTCGAAGGCGACGCCAACGATTACGTCGGCAAGGGTCTTTCGGGCGGCAAGATCGTGGTCTACCCGCCGCGCGAATCGACGTTCCGGGCCATCGACAACGTGATCATTGGCAACGTGGCGTTCTACGGAGCGACCGGCGGCGAAGCCTACATTCGCGGGATGGCCGGCGAGCGCTTCTGCGTCCGGAATAGCGGTGTGAACGCAGTCGCCTTGTCGGTGGGTGACCACGGCTGTGAGTACATGACCGGCGGGCGGGTCGTGATTCTCGGCCCGACGGGCAAGAACTTCGCGGCCGGCATGTCGGGCGGCATCGCTTACGTTTACGACGAAGACGGCAGCTTCCCGAAGAACTGCAATCAAGAAATGGTGAAGCTGTTTCCGCTGAACGATCCCGAGGAAATCGAGGAAGTTCAGCAACTGCTGCTCAAGTTCTGGAAGCACACCGGCAGCAAGCGCCCGCGGCGCATGCTCGACAACTGGGAAGCGTTTCAGCCGAAGTTCGTGAAGGTCTACCCGAACGATTACCGCCGCGTGATCGAAACGCAGAAGCGCTACAAGGCGGAGGGCCTGGCCGAGGACGAAGCTGTCATGGCGGCCTTCGAGGAAAACGCCCACGACATCGCGCGAGCCGGCGGGAAGTAACTGGATCGACCAGGAAGGAGATCGCGAATGGGGATTTTCTACGCTGATTGTGAGATCGTCAACATACAAAAGCCGGCCAAGAAGGCGGCGGTTCGAGGCTTGTTGGTTGACACCGGTTCCGAATTCAGCTGGATTCCGGAACCGACACTCAGGTCCGTGGGTGTGCGCGTTACCAAGAAAGACATTCCATTCTCGATGGCGAACGGGCAAACGATTACGCGGTCGATTGGCTACGCAATCGTGCGTTCCAGTGAATTCGAAACGGTGGACGAAGTGGTCTTC
>JBGQCZ010000859.1:0-2432 GCA_041495645.1 Gemmataceae bacterium
GGGGCGGCGCCAGCTGCGCCTTGTGTGTGGTTTTTTTTTTTTTGTTTGTCTGGGTTTTGTTTTTGTTGTTTTTTTTGTTTTGTTTTTTGTGTTGGTGGGGGGGGGGGGGCGGCGCCCCCGCCCCCCCCCCCCCCCCCCCCCCCCCACCCTACAAGATTCGCAAATCGCGACATCGAAGGATTCGCCCAGCTCGCGACAATCCAAGTGCGAGAGGATCGATCCCATGGGCGAGGCCGAGCGGGTCTGGCGCGAGCGCGGCCTGCGTGCGGCGGTGCTGGCCGGCGACGAACGCGCCTGGCAAACCTGGTACGACGGCTCGTTCGTCGCGCTGGACGCGTACGCGGTCTGGCGTTGCGGCGGGCTGCGCGATCTGGCCGACGACGTGCTGCAGGAAACCTGGCTGACGGCGGTGCGCCGCGTCCGGCAGTTCGACCCGGCGCGCGGCTCGTTCGTTTCATGGCTGTGCGGGATCGCCGCCAACGTCGCCCGCAATCAAGTCCGCCGGCGCAAGATCCGCAGCATGCCGTCGCTCAACGGCGACACGGCGGCGCGGTCGAATCATCAAGGCCAACGCGTGGCGCATGCCTTGGCCGGACTGCCCGAACACTACGAGCGCGTGCTGCGCCAGAAATACCTGGACCGCCAAAGCGTGGCGGAGATCGCTGCTGAGTGGAGCGACACCGAGAAGGCCATCGAATCGTTGCTGACGCGGGCCCGCGCCGCCTTCCGCGAAGCCTACGGCCCCGAGGACTGACGCCATGAACGAACCGGATAACCTCGAGAAACTGCTCGGTCCGACTTCGAGCGAAGCGCCGTTTACGTTTCGCGCTCGCCTGCGCGACCAAACGACTCGCCAACTTCGCCGCTCGCTCGCAATAACCCGCGTGGCCAGAGTCGCCGCGTTGGCCGCCTCGTTCATTGCCGGCGGCGCAACGGTTTGGCTGGCTCTCCCTTCGCGCGAGCCGGAGGTCGTGATTGTCGAGCGGGTCGTCGAGAAATGGAAGCCGCCCGAACCGCCGCCATCACCGCGTTCGCCGCACGAACTCGAATTGGCCGCCGAACAAGCCGACGGCGTCGAAAGCGCCAAGCTCTTCCTCGACGCCGGCCGGCGCTACGGCAATTATCTCAACGACTGGTCCGCCGCCATGCGCTGCTATCGCAATGCCTTCGACCTCAATTCCGAAGTGGTTGAGAAGACCGATCCGTCGACCGACGATTGGCTCCTGGTTAAACTCAAAACCGATTGGAGAGACCGCCATGCGAATCCTTAATTCGTGTTTGATTGTCGCGCTGCTGGCTGCCGTGCCGGCGCTCGGCCAGTATAAGCCGGCGGAGATGCTGGTCGACCCGGCCAAACCCGCCGACAAACCGAAAACCGCTCCCGATAGCCTCGAATCGGTGATCGCCGATGCGATGAAGCACAATCCCGACATTCGCGCCGCCGAGGCAAAAATGCGCGAAGCGGAGATTCAACTCAACAAGGTGAAATCGGAGGTATTGGTCGCGGTCACCACGCAGCGAGAATTGGTGAAGGTGGCGAAGGAGACGCACCAGCTCACTGAAGAGATTCTCACTCGAAAAAAGCAAATGCGGCTAGAAAATCAACTGTCGTATCTCGAATTGGTGGCGTCGCAAATCGAATTGCAACGCTCCAAAGCCGCCGTGGCGGAACTGGAGGCAACGCTGCACAAGCTCATCGGCCGCGTGCCGGGGATGAACGTGCCGGGAACCGGCGTCAAAACGGATCCAAACTGGTCCAATAGCGATTTGTACGGCCACCTTCCTCTCAATTCCAACCTCTCGTGGCCAAACGACACCCGCTTCCTTCTCGAATACGCAAATAACAAGGGAACCTTTGCGCCCTTTCCGATGGCCAATATTTACAGTCCGGTCGGCCCCTTCACGCCCGCTGCCTCCAATTCAAACATGATGGAGAAGATCCGCACCGCGCTCGACGGGACGATCAAGATTGAAAAAGAAACGAACGCGCCGATCCAAAAGATCCTGGAGACGATGCTCAAAAAGGATGGCGATCGAAACGTTCCGTTCCGCTGTTTAATCAAGCAAGAGAAAGCCGACGCCAATGTCATCTTGATGCCCGGCGAATTGCCGGTGGGGGCGTGGATTGTCGCAATCGAAGACTATTTGCAGGATCAGCCGCACATTGTTCGATTTTACGTGCGTGAGTATGGAATCCTGGTGACGACCGCCGACCGCGCCCCGAAGGACGCGATTCCCGTTTCCGAATTCTGGCGGCGTTCCAAGGGGGTGGAAAGGCCGAAGGAAGAGAAGCCGAAGGAAGAGAAGAAGTAATGACGGCCAGTCAGGGAGGGCGAGGCAGGCGAGGCTCCTGCCGAGCCTGTGCAGAGGGCTCGGCAGGAGCCTCGCCCTCCCTGACTGCGACACGACTGGCTGCAGGCCCTTGACGCGCA
>JBGQCZ010000860.1:0-2426 GCA_041495645.1 Gemmataceae bacterium
AAAATCGCAGGCTAAAGCCTGCGGCTACAGTCGAAGGATTGCCTCGTAGCCGCAGGCTTCAGCCTGCGTTGAAGCCAAAATCGCAGGCTAAAGCCTGCGGCTACAGTCGAAGGATTGCCACCTGAGTGAAAACGGCTCTGGCCCGATTGAACCGGTTACCGTCATTTCGCTTCCGTGGGCCGCGGAATTCCCATACGATTGAAGTGGACGCGGCGATTGAGGTTGCGCATTCGCGAGGAGGATTCAATGATCGAGTTCAAACGGATGGCGGCGGCGCTGGTGGCAATTTGCGTCGGTCAGGCTCTTCCGGCCGCCGACAAGGATCTGCTTCCTCCGAATCTTACCGAAGCTCAACGCGAGCGCTTGCAGAGCTTCCTGCAGCAGCACGCGAAGCCCGACCGGTACATGCCGGCGAATGCCAAGGTCGTGGGCGATCGGCCATCCGGGGCGGAAATAAACGGCGAGAACGCGGCCAAACCGGTCAAGCAATACATGGTGCAGATCACGTCGCACCGTCCGGTTCCGGGCCAGGAGGATTCGAATCGCGTGGATGTCTACTATTATCGGCCGAATCCCGAAGCGGGCAAACGAGGCATTACCGTGCGCCACACGGTCGACTTGGCAACGGGGAAGCAGATCGGTCAAACCGAAGTCCTTTTGAATGCTCACACGCCGGTTTCGAGCGAGGAACTGAACGAAGCGGTGGCGTTGGCGAAAGATAAGTCGACCGCGGTTCAAGATCTGTACAAGGGACGCGACGAAAAGAGCGTTCGCTGGGAATATCTGCAATTGCTGATCAAGGGCAAGCGGGAACCGCACGATCCGGGCGACCGCGTCGTTCGCGTCGTGTTCACGGCCGATGCCGCTCAAGGTCAGGAGTCGCCGCCGTCGGTTCCGGTCATCGTCAATTTGACAAAAGGCGTCGTTACCGCGGCGACGCGCTGACCGATCAAGACACTTCCTTCTCGGAGCGACGACATGTTTGCCCCATCCCGGCGTCGGGCGATTTGGAGTTGCCGTGTGGGCTTCGTCGGCATCGCCGCACTTGTGGCAATTGCAGCGATGGGGCGTCATGTTGAGGAGAATCCGGTTCAGTCCGATCCGATCGCACCGCCGGCCGGCGAGCAGAGTTCTCCGCCGAATACCGTGCGGCAAGGATTTCCGGCGGCGAAAGCGGACCCCAACGATTTGACGAAGAGCGAAACGGCTTGGGAAATCGTCTGGGAACTCACGCACCCGCAGAACAAACCGCCCTACCCTCCCGGCTGCACGCTGCGCATCAAGAGCGCCAAGTTCATGTGGAAAGACCGTACCGGCAAACCGCAATGGGTGGTCGTGGCCCGTATGATCGAAATCGCCGAAATCTACGTCGCCTACGACGACGGCTTCACCGCGTTCCTCGACGTTCACGACATGCCGTTTTTCATCACGCCCGCGCGCAAGGAATTCCTCGGGCCGAATTGCGTCGCCCCCGGCGAAATCCTGCCGTCCGCCAACCCGTACTGGGCCAACACCGTTCACAAGGAAATTCACGACGACGGCATCCGCTGGATGAGCGCCGAAACCACTGGCCGCAATCTCGTTGCCGATCGCGCGCGGCGCGGCGAAAAGATGATCTTGTGGTCCACGTATTACGGCGCGAATTACCGTTATTTAATCGAATACGGCTTCGGCGACGACGGCATGATCACATGCAGGATGGGGCCAACGGGCCGCAATATTTTCAATCGCCGTCCCGATCAGAAAGACGCGCACCTGCACGTCGGCTGCTGGCGAATGGAGTTCGATCTGGGCGACCCCGTATCGGGCCAAGGCGGGCCCACCGACAACGACGTGCTGCTGAGCCGTCGGGTGCTGGATGAAACGGCGGACCGATTCACGCAAGTGGCGAAGCCGTTTGCCAAGAACGGACTAGGGCAGGCGTGCGAAGGCAGCGCCCGCTGGAACGCCGAAGAGTTTACCATGGTGCGCGTGCAAAGCCGCTCGCGCAAGAACTCGCACGGGCGGCCCCTCGCCTACGATCTGATTCCGCAACGAATTGGCGCCCTGCGTCAACTGCAACCCGAGGGCGGAGCGGACGACGCCAATATGGATTTCATCAACAACGATTTTTGGGTGACGCTCACGGAGTCGGGAAACACCAGCTACATCGACGTGCCGCAATACGCCAGTCGACGCCGTCCGTTGAGCGGGCACCCAACCACGGTTTGGCACTGCACGCCCGCGCTGCATTCCCCTCGCGGCGAGGACTTCGGCAGCGAAAGCGGCATCGATAGTTACGGAGGCGTCGCGGTGACGACATGGGCGGCGTTCTACATCAAGCCGCGCGATCTCTTTGACAGCACGCCGCTCTACAAGCCCACACCGCCGCGAACGTTCCGCGTTATTAGAAGAAGTCAGAAATCAGAGGTCAGAAGTCAGAAATC
>JBGQCZ010000861.1:0-2423 GCA_041495645.1 Gemmataceae bacterium
CTCTCCGAGGAAGTGAAGGCTTGCACGGCCTGCCACGAGCTTGCTTCGACCCGCACACAGACCGTGTTCGGCGTGGGACCGATGGATCCCGAGATTTGTTTCATTGGCGAAGCCCCGGGAGCGGACGAAGATCGCCAAGGCGAACCGTTTGTCGGTGCCGCCGGGCAACTTCTCAACAAGATCATTGCTGCCTGCGGCATGAAGCGCGAACAGGTCTACATTTGCAACATTCTTCGCTGCCGCCCTCCGGGCAATCGCACACCCAAGTCGGAAGAAGCGACCAATTGCCGCCATTTTCTCGAAAGAACGCTCGAATTGATCAGACCTCAATACATCTGCTGCCTTGGCGCATGTGCCGCGCAAAATCTGCTTCAAACAACCAACTCAATCGGCAAAATGCGCGGCCGGTTTCATCAGTTCAAAGGAATCCCGGTTCTTTGCACTTACCATCCGTCCTATTTGTTGCGAAGCGAGTCGGTCGAACCGAAGCGCCAAGTGTGGGAAGACATGAAGATGTTGCTGACGCGGATGGGCAAGCCGATTCCCGAGAACAAGAAGAAAGACTGAAGCCGAAGCGGTCATTTGATTGGAAATCAACTCCCTGTCACCGGAGGCTTCGCGGGTAACAGTTGCTCCATCGCCTGCTCAAGCTCACCCTTCTTTAGCGGAAAAACCAGCAAGGCGGTATCGGCGTATCCCGCGATTTGCTCTCCCAGTTTCGCCTGTTCTTCAGAGAGAAGGATTAGCCCAGCACACCGAGCTTTCTTTTTCTGAGCCTCGCGTTGAATTTCCCGATAAGACTCGAGCGATTCCTCGCCGACCGTGCCGACGTCGAGCACCAGCGCGTGATACGGCAATTGCTGGAATCGTTGCAACGCTCGCTTCGGATCGATCGAAACCAAAACCCGGAAGCCGAGCGCTTTGAATTTCTCGCGGAAGACCTCTTGGAACTTCTCGCGTTTTTCGACCACAAACACGGTGCGCGGCCCCTGGGGCGTCAGCTCGGTTGCGGCGACTCCGCGGCTCAACTCGGCCTGAACGACGCGTACGGCATCATGCAATTGCGCCGGCGTCTGAAAGCGCAGGCCGGGATCCAGGACCATCATCCGATCGAGCAAATGGTGGACGCATTCGGGCACCTCGAGATCGGCGCGGGACAGCGACTGAACCTGCTCGAAACGGGACTTGAGCATGCGGGCTCGGCGATCGCGGGTAGGCGGGAGCGCCGGGCGGCCGGTCAGCATTTCATACAGCACGCAACCGAGGAAAAAGATGTCGCTGCGCACGTCGCCTGCTTTGACGTCGGTGGCTCGTTCCAGGCCGGCGTAGTCCACGGTGCGGTCCACGGCGGTTTCGTCTTCGTCACTGAGAGAATAACCGGCGCCTCGAGCGATTTCCGCCAGGCCGAAATCGACCAGCTTGGCAGTCCCGGAGCTGGAAAGCAAAATGTTGCTCGGCTTGATATCGCGATGCGTAAGGCCGTGCTGGTAGGCATACGCCAACGCCGATGCCGCCTCCTCCAGAATGCGGATGGTCTCGATTACGTCCAGCTTCTTGCGTCTGACCAACAAGTCGCGAAGGTTGTCGCCCTCAACGAATTCCATGACGATGAAGAACTGGCCGGACTTGCGGTCGCAATGGACATTAAGGATTTGCACAATATTGGGGTGCTGAAACCGCAACCCGACCCGGCCCTCGCGTTCGAAGAGATCGACTTTACGGGGATCCTCGGCCCACCTGCGGCGAAGCACTTTGACGGCCACGGCGGCCCCGGTCCGGGGATCATCGGCGCGGTGGACGCGGCCAAAGCTGCCCGAGGCGATCTTGTAGAGAATGCGGTAGCCGCCCAGGAAATAGCCGTCGGTTTCGCCTTTGAGCAGCTTTTGGCTTTGGAACCCCGTCAGGTATTGCTTGCGCTCCAGGGCTTCGATCAAAACCTCGGGCGGGGCCACGGGGCTGACTTCATCGACGCCTTCGCGCAGTTGTTCCTCGGTGAGCAAACCGAGGCGGACGGCGCGCTGTCCCAATTCGCTTGCTTCGGGGTTGGCCATACGATTAACCGTGCCCCGACCCGGGGCGGGCAGCCCCACCTCGGATCGGACTATGCATCTTCCCAATTGTTCCCACGAAGATTAACTTAACGCTCAACTCGGTCAGGTCAAGCGCGGATGGAATTGGCTTGGGCCAAATACGCGGAAAGATCACGATTGCGTTCCGCAAGTCGTTGGGTTATTGTTAATTAGTTTGTTTTCCGGGTCCCTGCCACGCCTGCGTCGGCTCCCCACGCGATGCAAGGTGCTCCCCCCATGAAGTTCTACCTCATCGTCGCGAAGGGAAAGCATCAGGGATTGCCCATCCCGATCGAAATCGATTTGTTTCTGATTGGTTCCGACAAGCTCTGCCAGTTGCGGTCACAACTTGAC
>JBGQCZ010000862.1:0-2421 GCA_041495645.1 Gemmataceae bacterium
AGACTAAAGCCAGTGAATGGGATTGAGGTCGACGGAAAACCAACGGTTGGAATTCGAGTCATCCACAAGAAGTGGCCGTCGCTTAATCTGTACTTCGATCAGGAATCCTCGTTGCTCGTCAGATCGGTCGGACTGTTCATTCAGGCGAAAAGCAAGTCGGTTCGTGAAATGAACTTCCTGGATTACAAATCCTTTGGCGACCTCACGTTACCAACACGTTTCGTAGAGAGACTCGATTATGTGACAAGAGTCGAGTGCACCATCGACTATTCGTTCCCAACGAAGATCGACGAAAAGGAATTCGAAAAACCCTGATCCGTTACTGCGGATATGGCGAAGGATTCGTGCCTTGCCGGTACATCGGACTGTTGCCGATCAAGGGCGTGGTTGGTGCGAACGGTGAGCCTTTCAAGCCGAATCCTTTATCGAAAATGAGTCGGTTGGGGTGCCGCGCAATCTGGTCCGAAAACGCTTTCAAATCTTCGAGAATGAGTTCGAGCTTCGGCATCAGGCGTGAGAAGCCATAGAGCGTTTCATTGGCCCGGTTGTAGAGCGACGGATCGGTCAACAACTTTTGCACGCTTCCCTCGGAGTTTGCATATCCGCGTAGCAAGTCCCGAGCGTCCTTCATGAGCAAGCCGAATTGCCCGGAGCTGTAGATCAGGTTGCGGCTGATTTCGTCGGCGTGATCACCGAGCGGTTGCGTCACCTTGCGAATGTTCTCAATCGCCTGGTCCGCCTTCGCAACCGTGTCTTTCACTTGCTTCATCGTTTCCGTACCGTTTTTGGCAAACTCTTCCAAGTGCGTGCTTGCGTCTTTCACGTTCTTGATGGTCGCGTTGATGTTCTTGATGTTTTCTTCGCTCATGACTTTGTTGATGTTCGCCAAAAGATCGGTCACGGCCTTTTGGTTCTCGGCTCCGAACATCTTGCTCAGGTTTTGGATCAACGCGGTGAGTGCCTTTTGATTGTCCTCGTTGAATACCTTCGCGGCTTGTTCGAGGACGTTATTCAGATTGTCGACTGACTTTGAGAGCTTTTGGTCATTGGTTTTCATGAACACGTTGAGCCGTTCGCCGACGTCGTTCCATTGTTTGAGCGCCAAGTCCGCGCGCTCCTTGGTTTCTTTCAGCGCCGGGATATTGGAGTTGGTTGCGCGGGCCAAATCGCGCACGGCGGTGTTGGTTTGCTGAATCTCGGGCACGGCCTGCCGGATCGTTTCCGATAGCAACGTGTATTCCTGCACGGCCTTGGAAATCTCCGGCTTCATTTTCTTGTACTCGGTAAATAAATCTTGCATGGCCTTGAGCGTATCCTGTGCGGAAGCTCCGACCTGCTCGGCTCGGCCGACGGCGCTTCGGGCATCGAGCGGCCCCTTGCCTTCGATTGGTTTGCCGGCCGTGTCTTCCGGCTTGATGATTGAATTGTCGTCTTTTTTGTCGGGATTGGTAATGAAATCAACGGTCGCGTCGCCTGCCAACAGCGACTGATTGATGACGACATCTTCATTCTTTCGCGGCGGGTATTTCCGATCCACGTTGAGCGTCACTTTGACGTGACCCGCTTCGTCCAACTGAACAGTCTCGACTTCGCCGATTCGAATCCCGGACCGACGAACTGGCGTTCCAGGCTGAAGGTTTGGCGCATTGCTAAAGGTGACGTGAAACCGGTCCTTGTTCGCGAACAAGGTCGGCCGCTTGCCGAACAGCACGACGAGCGTGGCGACCGCGATCAGGCCCACGATCACGAACAGCCCCAAACGAATTCGCTGACCTCGTTCCGTCATGGCCGCACCTCGCTGCGAAACGCAATTCCTTAGTGTGTGCCGTCCGGTTTGGCACGGAAGAGCGACAGGTCCTGATTGTTCGTGCCGTCTTCACTCGCTGCCGGGGCATCGCGAGTTTCGTCACCAAACGCCTGCATTCGGCCCCGCGCATCGCCTTCAACGAAAGACTTCACCCGCGGATCGGCACATTTGGTCAACTGGTCCAATGTGCCATCGAAGATGATCTGCGGCTCGGCCGGTGCGAGCCGCGCCAACGGGTGCAGCATCACCACCCGGTCGGCGACCCGCTTCACAGTGTTCATGTCGTGCGTCACCACCACGCTGGTCACCGGATAACGCGTTCGCGCTACAATGATCAACTCATTGATGACGTCGCTCATCACCGGGTCGAGACCGGTCGTGGGCTCGTCATAGAGCATAATTTCCGGGTTCAACGCCAGCGAGCGAGCGAGGCCGACGCGCTTGCGCATGCCTCCCGATAATTCCGAGGGCATCTTCTGCTCGACATTCGGCGGCAATCCCACGTCGCTCAGCCGGCTCCGTACTCGTTGGGCGATCTCCGGCTCCGTTACTCCACTCGCCCGCATGCCGAACGCCACATTGTCGAACACATTCAACGAATCAAAGAGCGCCGC
>JBGQCZ010000863.1:0-2419 GCA_041495645.1 Gemmataceae bacterium
ATGTGCTGCTCGGCGTGATGCTCCTCAGCCGGCTTCTGGCCCGCGACTGGCTTGGCAAAGTGACCGCGACACGTGAAGTGGACGCGATCGAGGCCGAAGTGGGCGACGAAGTTCCGGTGCGCGTGGTCGTGAAGAACAACGGCACAATGCCGGTGCCGTGGATGCTGCTCGAAGACCTGTTGCCGCCCTGGGCCCTGCGGCAACGACCGCCGCGGCTCACGCTCAAGGGCCGGCGATTTCGGCTCGGCGTGCTGCGCGGCCACAACGAGCTCACGGTCAAGTATCGCATCGAGTGCCAATATCGCGGCTATTATCAGATCGGCCCGTTGCTGATGGAAAGCGGCGATTTGTTCGGGATGCATCGGCGGCATCGCGTTGAAACCGAGCCGACCTTTCTAACCGTCTACCCGAAAGTCGTCCAATTGAGCGGTTACGACATTGCCTCACGGCGGCCAATCGGCGACGTGCGCCTGACGCATCGTCTGTATGAAGACCCGACGCGCATCGCCGGCGTGCGGCCATACGAGGCCGGCGACCCACTCAATCGCGTCCATTGGCGGGCCACGGCACGCACTGGCTCGCTGCAATGCAAAACCTACGAGCCTACCACGCTAGCGGGCGCTTCCATCTTGCTTGAATTCCACTCGGGCGCCTACCATCAACAAGGGGAACCGCATCGCTCGGAACTGGCCGTGACCATCGCCGTTTCTCTCGCCAACGCCGTGGCCGTGCTCGGCCAGCAAGTCGGCTTGGTTACCAACGCGCGCGACATGGGCGAGCGTCTGAAAGCCAAACGAAAAGGATCGATGGCCTTCGAGACACGCTCCGCCGCCCGCGGCGAAGTCGAAGACGATTCGGAGAACACGCGGCTCAAACCGTTGCAGGTCGAGACCCGCCGCGGCGTCGAGCAGTTCCACCGCATTCGCGAGTTATTGGCCCGTGTGGAACTGACCGATGGATTGCCGTTTTCAAACTTCGTGTTGGAAGTAATGCCACGACTTCCGCGCGACGCGACGGTGATCGCGGTGCTTCCGGACGTTCCCGTGGACACCGCCGTGACGCTCAGCAGCCTCAAGCGCAGCGGATTCGCCGTTTCGGTGGTGCTGGTGCAAATGGACCCGAACCGTTTGGAAACAGCTTACGGTCGGCTGTTGGCCGAGGGAATACGCGACGTACGCCATGTGACGGGCGAGCAATCGCTCGTCGATCTTTGTTCGTCGTCGATGCATCGCGGCAATCCATATAGCATGGTTCTCGAATAAGATTCACGTTGAGGTTTTTTTCGGGTCCAAATGCCACGGACGGTCTATGCCGCTTCGTTCGATCCTGCGAAGTTTCTCGCACCGCAATTTCCGCCTGTTCTTCACTGGGCAGGGCTTGTCGCTGATCGGCACGCAGATGCAGATCATGGCGTTGCCGTGGTTTGTCGACAACATGACGGAATCGGCTTTCCTGGTCGGCGCGGTGGCGTTTGCGGGGCAGTTCCCGGCCGTGTTCGCCACGCCGTTCGCCGGCGTCATCGCCGACCGCGTCAACAAACGCCGCTTGCTGCTGGTCACGCAAACGCTGGCCATGGTTCAAGCTTTGGCGTTGGCGGTTCTCACGCTGACCGGAGCTATCGCGATCTGGCATATCTTGCTGCTCAACATCGGCATGGGGCTGGTGACGGCGTTTGATTTGACCACGCGCCAAGCCTTTCTCAACGAGATGATCGAGGACCCGGAAGACCTGGGCAACGCCATCGCCCTCAATTCGTCGGTCTTCAACGCATCGCGCCTCGTGGGCCCAGCGATCGCCGGGGTGATTATTCCGATTGCAGGCGCAGGCTGGTGCTTCCTTCTGAATGCCATTAGCTTTCTCGCGGTGTTGATCGCGCTGGTGCGCATGAATGTTGCCGCCCCGCCGAAATCAGCCCATTCAACCAACGGTTCCGGATTGGTCGAAGGCGCCGCGTACGCGTTGCGTTCGATGCCGATACGCACGCTATTGCTGCTCGCGGCGATTGTGAGTTTCTTCGCCGTCCCATACCTGGTCATGCTGCCGGTCATGGTCAGGGTGGTATTTGGGGGCGACGCACGATTCAACGGACTACTGTACGTTGTAGCCGGGCTGGGCGCGTTGACCGGCGGGTTGTTACTGGCCGCCCGGCGCTCGGTGCTGGGGCTGGTCCGCTTCCTGCCGCTGCTCCCGGGAGTTGCCGGCCTGGCGCTGATGGCCCTGTCGTTTGCCGAGCAACGGTTGGTCGCGTTGGTGCTGGTCTACGCCGTTGGTCTTTCGCTGGTAACGCTGTTGACCGCCTGCAACACCGTCCTGCAAACGATTGTCGACGATCGATTTCGCGGCCGCATCCTCAGTCTGTACGCGCTGACTCTGCTAGGCTTGGCCCCGTTGGGCAGCGTCATTGCGGGAACGGTCGCCG
>JBGQCZ010000864.1:0-2410 GCA_041495645.1 Gemmataceae bacterium
AACGGTTTCTTGAGCGTACTATTTGCCGGAAACGCGCTGGCCACGCATGACATCGAGCAAGCCATCTTCGGCACCAGCCTCGGCGTCTCGTTGGAGCGCGGTTTGCCGACGGAGGAGGGCCACGGACATCACTTGCGCGCCATCAACCGCATGCGCCGCCTCGGCGGCATCGCCGCCGCGGTCAGCAAGGGCGTGCTCAAGAGCGGCATCATGTACGAGTGCGTGAAGGGCAAAGTGCCCTTCGTGCTCGCCGGCAGCATCCGCGACGATGGTCCGCTTCCGGAAGTCATCACCGATGTCCTGGTCGCTCAAAACGAAATGCGCAAGCACATTCCGGGAGTGGGCTTCTGCCTGATGGTGGCGACGATGCTGCACTCGATCGCCACGGGCAATCTGTTGCCGGGTTGGGTGAAGGTGGCCTGCGTGGACATCAACCCGGCGACGGTCACGAAACTGATGGATCGTGGCAGCATTCAGACGGTCGGAATGGTCTCAGATGCTGAGCCCTTCCTCAGCGAACTCGTCCAGCAGTTAGCGAAGCCATAGAAGGCTGTTTCAGTTGTCGTCGAGGTCCCAGACCACAATGCGCCCGTCAGCGCTGCCGGCGGCGCAGGTGAGTCCGTCCGGAGAAAATGCCACACACCGAAGCGGACCAATTCCCCAATCGAATGTGGCAGCCAGGCGACCATCGGCCGCCGCGCGGAATTCGATCAACCCCGAACTCCCCGCGGCTGCCAGAATCCGCCCGTCGGGATGAAAGGCGACATCGACAAATCGTTCGGCCTCGGAACGAAGTTCCTCCCAAATCGGTTTCACGTGCGGATGGGAGTGAAGAGCGAGAGTGTAATCATGAAGGCTCGCAAACGTCGGTCCACTGGGGGCGAACGCGATTCGTCTCGCATGTAGGGCGTAAAATGCTCCGATCGATTCGCCGCGCTCGAGGTCCCAAATCGTGAATCCGCCCTCACCCCCGCTCGCCAGAAGCCGTCCCCCGGAATCGAAAGTCAACGTCGATACGCGCAGCGATGACTTGAAGCGATGAATCGGGGTCAGCAGCTGTTTCGGGTCGAAGACCTCGATCAGCGAGCGTTGCAAGGGCTGCCGCTCGATGATGCTGCTGGCGGCCAATAGCGCGGCATCCGGCGTCATGGCGAAGGTAACGCGCCGGTCAACCCCGGCGTCGCCGCGTCCGATGAATGTGTCGTCGGCCCGAATCAGATAGACGCCCGTGCCGGTCAGGTAGGCGATGGTGTCCGCTTGCGACGCGATGACAACGTGCTCCGGCCATCCGGATAGCTGAGTCGGCCGCAAGTTTTTGCCCGTTCCCAAGTCCCACCAGGTGACGTGTGCCGGCGCTTCGGAAGTGCGGCCCCACGCGGCCAGGCGAGTGCCATCCGGGCTATACGCCAGTTGCAACACTTCACCGCGAGTCGAGAGAATCAGCATGTCTTGTCCGTCATCGCTCGTCCACGAGCCTTCGTCCGGCAATCACGCACAATCTGTAGAATAGCAACTCGTATGACGCGTTTGCAAAGGGAACTCAATGCGCCCGAATCCGCGTATTCTCATGTGCCCTCCCGACTTCTACGGCATCGAATACGAAATCAATCCGTGGATGAGCCGGTCGCGCGGTTCAAAGGCCGGGGCGGCGCGGGCACAGTGGCGTCAATTGCACGACACGCTGGCCGGGCTGGGTGTTCGGATCGAATTACTGGAGCCCAAGCAGGGTTTGCCGGATTTGGTGTTTACGGCCAATGCCGGGCTTATGTTTCAAGACCGCTTCTTCAGTTCGCGCTTTCGGCACGAAGAGCGCGCTCGCGAATCGCCCGTGAACGACGCGTGGTTCGCTGCCCACGGTTTTTCCGTCGAGCATTTGCCCGAAGGCTGTTATCACGAGGGCGCGGGCGACGCTCTCTTTTGCGGCGACATTCTCTTCGCCGGCTACCGTATCCGCAGCGACGTACACGGCCACATCTGGGCGGGCGAACAAATCAAACGCCGCGTGCTGCCGCTCGAACTCGTGAACCCGTACTTCTACCACCTTGATACCTGCTTTTGCCCGCTTGCGCCCGGTGAAGCGATCTGGTACCCGGACGCCTTCGACGCCTACGGCCGCAAAGTGATCGAAACGCACATTCCGAAGTTAATGCCTGTGATCGAAAGCGAAGCGCAGCGATTCGGCTGCAACGCCGTGGTGGTCGGCAAGCGAGTGGTCACGAACACGGGCTGCGACAAATTGGGCGCTGGCCTTCGCGCATGGGGCTACGAGCCGACTACGGTGGAATTGGACGAATTTTTGAAGGCCGGCGGAAGCGCGAAGTGTCTGACCTTGCGATTGGATGGAGAAGAAGCCGCAAGCTGGTGAAGGCCGCTCGCGGCTTTGCGCGGCAAGCGCGAAGCCGCGAGCGGC
>JBGQCZ010000865.1:0-2402 GCA_041495645.1 Gemmataceae bacterium
ACACCTGCACCCTGTCGATCGATAACCCGGCCGGCCCGCAAAAGTACGAAGTTGCCAAGGACGCCGACGTAACCGTCGTTCTGTACGTTGGCGGCAAAGTGAAGGCCAATCATTCGTTCAAGAAGGGCGAACTGAAAGAAAAGGCCATCGAGTCGATCGTTGGCGATGTGAAGCTGATTCTGCCTTGATCGTGGTTTTCGTTTGACACGCGGCGACGCGGGCACGGCCGGCCTACGTCGCCGTTGCTTTTTTAACTCTAAGTTTGCCTCGCTTCGTGCCAACCTCAATTTCAACCATAGCCGGTTCGGAAGGTTATTCCGACTACAACGAGAACATCGAGGCTGACGGGGGCAGGGTGGAAAGATCGGAATTTCCTGCCGGTTGCGCCGTTGCTGATGCTTGTCCGGGCATTACAATACAAACACCGGTAATCCGACATTCACTGACGACTCGCCGTTGGGATGGCATCCCCGATTGAGGATGGACTCACTTCATGCAGGCGACCAGAGGTTGGGCGATGGACAAAAAGATGTGCATAGGCGCTCTGGCCGTGGCCGGAGTGATGCTCTTTCTGTTTTTGCTCGACCTCATTGTCGGCTTCCCGTTTGGCGGACCGGGCAGTCAGTTCCTGATCATCGACATCTTCGGTTTGCTTGCCAGCGGCATCCTCGGCTATTTGGCGTTCTCCGCCTATCGCGAAGTGCGTTGACGCTCACCCTGTTTCCTGATTCCGAATCATGGCGTCGATCATTCCCTCGACGGTATAAATCGTTGCTTCGATCGCGACATCGAAGTCCAATTCCCGAATTGCCTCGCTCGTCACCGGGCTGATGCTAACCAGTTTTACGCCGCCAGATCGAACTCGCAACCTCGCTGTTTCATCAAGACTCTTCAGGACGGCGCGGGCTATGTTGGCACTCGTCAGCGTCACGTAGTTGATTTCGCCGCGGCTCATTGCCAACAGCACGTTAGGATCCAGATCGACTGCGTCGACTTGCGAATAGACCGCAATCTGCTCGACCTGCGCCACGGTCGAAAGCTCATCGCGCAGCAGTTCGCGGCCGCGGTCGGCGCGGGCGAGCAGAACCCGGCGGCCCGCGACCAGCGGCTTAAGCGATTCGGCCAAATCCTCGGATCGAAAAGTCTTGGGCACTATGTCCGGCGACAGATGCAACTCGTGCAGCGCGTCAGCCGTGCTCGACCCGATGGCTGCGAGGCGAATCGAACCCAATGCGCGGAGATCGCGGCCCGTGTCGAACAGCCGCCGGAAGAGCCGCTCCACGCCGTTCACACTCGTGAAGACCAACCAGTCGAAAGATGCCAGTCGAGCAATGGCATCGTCAACGGGGCGCCAGTCCGGTGGGTCGCGGACTTCCACGGCGGGAAGCAAGTAAGGGATGGCTCCGAGCCGTTCGAGCCGCCGGACCAAATCGTTTGCTTGTCCGCGTGGTCGTGTGACCAGAACCCGTTTGCCAAACAACGGCCGAGCCTCGAACCACGATCGCGGCGGGCGCAGGCTCACCACCGGCCCAATCACGATCATCGCCGGCGCCATAAGCCCCTCGTCACGCACCGTACGATCCAATTCTCCCAGGGTTGTCGTGCGCGTAAGTTGATGTCCGGAGGCGACCATTTGAATAACGGCAGCGGGCGTATCGGCCGGTTTCCCATTCTTGAGCAACACCTGCACAATAAGTTCCAGTCGCGCCATCCCCATGTAAATGACCAGCGTGCCTGGAAACCGGGACAGGGCCGGCCAGTCGAGGCTGCTTTCGGCTTTGGTGGGGTTCTCGTGGCCGGTGATGAAGGCGACGGCGCTCGCGCAGGCCCGGTGCGTGAGTGGAATCTCCGCATAAGCGCCAATGGCCATCCCGGCCGTAATTCCGGGCACGATTTCATAGGCGATGCCCGCATTGCGCAGCGTTTCGGCCTCTTCGGCGCCGCGCCCGAACACATGCGGGTCGCCGCCTTTGAGTCGAACTACCACTTGCCCTTGTCGGGCCAATTCAATCATCGTCTGATGAATGTGCGGCCAGCGTTGTGGGTGCTGTCCCGGCAACTCTTCCACGCCGATTCGCCGCGCTTTCGGCGACGCAAAATCGAGAATGCGCGGCGAAACCAGCTTGTCGTGAAGAACAACATCCGCCAGAGCGAGACACTCGACCGCTCGAAGCGTGAGCAACCCAGTGTCGCCGGGGCCCGCGCCGACCAGATAGACCAGGGGTTTCGAAGGCTCGGACATTTCTCACGTCGGCGTCAAACCGACGATCACACCTCGATAAGTTCGTCTGATTCAGGCACGTCCAGATCATCCAGATCGCGTTTCTTGTTCGGTGAGAATACGCACAGCCAGATACCGAACTCGTAGAGAAGGCACATAGGAATCCACAGGTAGCACATCG
>JBGQCZ010000866.1:0-2374 GCA_041495645.1 Gemmataceae bacterium
CGGATGCTGCGCGGATTTCTGCGGCCCAATCCGGGTGACTCGCCCCTGTCGGAAAAGACCAGTGTGGCCGGAAAGCTCACGATGCCGAAAGGACTCAGCCCGGCCTGTTTGCACCTGATTCGCGATACACTCGGCAAAGGCTGCGTGCAATACCTGGCGCGAGCGGGTGGCTGGCGGCGCGAGAAGCACTTGCGGCTCGGGCGGCCCGTGCAAGGCCGGTTATGGGAACGCACGCCGGTGCCGGAGTTGGGTCTGTCATTCTCACGACATTCAATCGAATTACTCATTTGGCTGGCGGCCGGGCGCCCCGACAAGGAAGCGAACTGGAACCCGCCCGAAGATGAACTGACCGTCGCCGACAAGTTCCTGATGTTCCTGGCCTACGAAGGCCTGCGCGACCACGAGGCCCGGCAAACATTTGTCACACGCTCTCTATTTGCTCAGCATGGTTTGATCCGGCTATTTTTTCCCGAGGATTTCGCGGCGCTGGCGGCCAACCCGCCGCTCGACGCAAACACCTGGACCAAGGCTGTCGGCGCCTGCATCCTCGAAGCGCTTCAACCCCGACTGCATCGCCGCTGGCTCGAACTCGAACGCGGCAAGAACCAGATCGGCGAATGGAGCCGGTTACGCGGAATCGGCATCTCGCAAGAGCGGATATTGGAATCGTTTTTCGGCGCATGCGAATCGGCCAAGCGACCCGATCTCGCCCGCTTCGTGCTCAAGGCGATGGCCGAATTGTTATCGCGCGATTTGACGCCGGCCTTCTGGATCGGCGGATTGCAACAGGCCAGCGCTCCGCCGCGGCTAGCCGATCGATTGGACACTCAACGCCACGGTTTAGTTGCCCTTCGGCAACTCGAGCGACTGGTTGGCTGGACGCGCCGGGGACGTTCGACCGGTTACATGGACGAGGATTACGCGGTCGCCCAGCTCTGGCTGGCCGACTGGGAGCATTACCGCGGCGACGAAATCGCCGTAATCGCCCAGCAGTTGTTGCGCCAGCTCGATCCGCTGCGCCTGCAACCGACGCCTCCGGCCGCGCAGGGAAATCCCATTGAAACCGCGAGCAAGAGAAAAGGAAGTGATGCATGAGCCGGGCCTATCGCATTCGAGTGAAGGAATCCTTGGCGCGCGACGTTCGCGCAGAAGACAGCATCGAGACTCAACTCGAAATCCTCGAGGTTCTGCCGCCGGATGATATGGGCGAGATGCTCGCCGCCGAATTGGAACAACGCGGCTTTGAGCGGCAGGATGACGGCACGTTGGTTCGCAAGGAGGAAGGCGGCGAGACGATCACCGTCGAGCCGTGCAGCGGCAAGGTCACGGTCACTGCCGAAGCCACCGGCCACGTGGACATCGAAGGCACCCGCGAGGGTTACGGGTACGACGACGTGGGGCCGAAGCGTCGCGCTATCGAAGACAAACTCAGCAAGGAACTCAAGGCCGACCTCGAAAAAAAGGCCGAGCAACAGGCTGCCAAAACGCAATCGGCCGCCACCGACAAGCTCGAAAAGAAACTTCGGGAAATCCAGCCCGAGCTGAGCGAAGTAGTAAATAAGGTGACGGGCGAAGCCCTCAAGCAAAAGGCGGCCCAAATGGGCGAAATCAAGGAGGTCAGCGGAAACGCGGAGTCCGGCACTCTGACAATAAAAGTCGAAGTCTAACAGAGTCGCTTACGGCTTGGCAACCGACAACAACATGTCCAACCTTATCAACGAAAAAGACTTGCCCGTTTCGCTTACGACCGATCAGGCGGTCGAAGCGGCCCACTCCGCGGAATTAGCCGAGGTCGCGTCAAAGCTCCTGCGCGGCCTGCCGGTGTTGATCGAGGCCGACAAGGACGTTGCGCCATTCCTGTTCATCAACGTTCGCAATCGGCTGCGCGCTCAGAACATCCGCTGCATCTATCTCGATGGACGGCCCGATGCCAACGCGACTCCCGGCCCGGTTCCCACCGGCTTGATGGGCACGATGATCTCGCAGCTCCGCGATGCAGTCCGCGGGGCCGTCGAACGCCGCGTAGTGGTACTTCCCCATTTGGACCTGCTCACGACCAGTCAGGGCGGATTGACCTCGGAAGCGCGCGAAGTCATCCCGCTGCTGTACGAGAACCCGGAACTCGTCTGGCTTGGCTTCAAGGATCCGTCGTTTCCACTTCCGAGGGTCATCGAAAACTTGTTTGCCCATCGCCTGAGCCTGTTGGGCACGCCGCGCAATCGCCTGCGGCACTTGATTACCCAGCAAGAAGCACGCAAGTTCGGCCGCCAGTTCACGCCCTGGCAACTCTACAAGTACGTTTCCGGCGTAAATGCCGCCAAACTGCGAAAACTCCTATCGACGCTGGAAGGAGAGGACTATCCTTCCGAGCCGA
>JBGQCZ010000867.1:0-2373 GCA_041495645.1 Gemmataceae bacterium
CGAGGGTCGCGGCACCCCGCAAGGGGCCGTGATCTCGCCGTTGTTGGCGAACCTGTATATGCGGCGGTTCGCGCTGGGCTGGAAGACGCTGGGCTACGACCACACGCTGGACGCGAAACTGGTCAACTACGCGGATGATTTTCAACAATCTTAAGTCTTCTTTGTGGCTTTGTGCCTTTGTGGTTGGTCTTGTTTGTTGCGGCTTGCCGCGCTGGGAAATCTGCGCAATCTGCGGATAACAATTGACAATATCTGCGTTTCAGCAGACTGCCTGACCGCGGAGGTCGCTAGAATGCCACAGGCAGCCAGCCTGATGCTGTTCAACTTGGCCCTTATTGCATTTGCAATTGGATTTGGCCTTGTCGCGTTGATTGGTGGTCACATTCGTTTGACCCGCTCCCGGACTCTTCGCGGAGCGCCCGCAAGGTTCGCCGGGTTGGCGTGTGTGGTGTTGGCATTGGCATTCTGGCGGTACTCGGCACAAATGTGGTCGCTTCTGGACTACTGATCGTCGCGCACCCTGAGGCATTCGATGTGGTTGGGCAAAGGGTGGACCGCTGAACTGTTGGGCGAGGCCATTTCGGCGATCCTGATCCTGATTCTTTACCTCGTTCAGTTGTTCATCCTGCGTTCGGCCCTCAAGGAACGGACCGCGGCCCGGATTTATCTCTTGATGATGGTCCTGTCGACGCCGCTATGCTGGGGCTTGTCGCCATGCTGGCACAACCCGCAATGTTATCCCATGGCGACGCTGATTGGCTGGCCCATCACGGTTCACGCCGTGCCGATGTGGTCGTTCCATCGCGGCCTGGCATTGCGTGAGCAGGGCAAGCTGTCGCGGTGGTGGCGGACCGTGCTGCTCCACGTGCTGGTCGCCCTGCCGATCTGGTACTGTGTCTGGCCCGTGATCCAGATGGCCTGTTTGGGCTTCATGTGGATTTGACGCCGTGAATCGTGAGCGCCGCTACAACGAGCTCTGCCGGCTTGGGTCCAAGGCTCACCATCCTGGGCGATCGCCCGCGAGCGAGCTTGTCGCCCCGTCGTCGCTCGGATAACGTTGCCTTGTGCGGATCATCGATCCATGCGCTCGAGGCGGCCGATGCGTTGCCTTAGATACGCTTGTTTTGGCCGCGTGGCATTTCTGGCCATTCTTGCCTGCACTGCGGTGCTAACAGCGACCTCGCTTCTCCGGGCCGAGCCGTTGGACATGAAGGAACTTGTCGCCATCGCCAAACGCCACCGCCTTCCGATGCCGCCGGAAGGAGCGCGACTGGTGCTGGCACATACCCATCTCGACCCGAACATTGATTTCCCGGCGTTCTTGCTGGAAAAAAAGAAAAACGGCAACGTGGTTGTTTTGAGCGGAACGGAACGGCTGACCTTGGAGAAACCGCCGCGGCGCGGGCAGGTGTGGCGCGATTTTTCGTGGGAAGCGCTGCAACCGACGCCGCATCTGAAAGTCAGCTTTCGCAAGGATGCCGCTTTCGTCTGCGTCGTACAACTGGCGGCTCGCGGCGATCAAAAGAACGCACAGATAATCTGGGAACGGTACTCCGCGTCGGAGTGGGTAGCCGACGTTGTCGATGATCCACACTTGTTCTTGGGTCGTTGCATCTTCCGGCACCTAGAAGAGCGGCTGCCAAAAGAGCCCGAAGGTTGGCGCGACACGCACGCTCGAATGAAGGTGCTTTTCGACGAATTCCCAAAGCTGAAAACGTCGCAGTGGGAAGAGTTGTTTCGCGGGCTCGGCGCCACGATCGACGCCAAGCAACCTGCGAAAGATACGGTGGAGGCGACGCTGCTCGACTGGGCACTTCAACCGTTGGAAAAGCGCAACGACGACATTTTTGAAGAGAAGAGTCCCATTGATGGCAACCTTCCCGCCCGCGAGATCATCCAGCGCGGATTTGCCGTGGTTGCCGACCTGATCGCCTTGCGCGATGATCGGCGGGTGACGACGCACATGAACATTGGAAGGAATAATCCACGTCCGGGAGTATGCCGAGTCGGCGAGTTGGCCGACGAACTGCTCTCCACCATCGCGGGGTCGACGCGCCCCAACGGCAGACCAGGATCTGCCGAATGGAAGGCGTGGTGGGCGAACGCATCCGGTCAGACGGAAAAGGACTTCTTTGCTCGCGCCGTCTTCAGGTATCGAGGCGAAGAGATCGACAGTGTCTATGACGGGCCGGCTCGAATTCTCGCGTTCAGTTTCCCCGAAAAACTCCCAGCGTTGTGCGAGGAGTTCTCAAAACACGCGTCGCCGGATCGACCACCGTTCGCGTTGGCAAACGCCCTCGCTACGGCGCGGCTGCCTAAGGAAGCTCGCACCAAGGCCTTGTCTGAATTCGCCCAGCGAGGTTTCCTGGAGCA
>JBGQCZ010000868.1:0-2363 GCA_041495645.1 Gemmataceae bacterium
ATTGTTGGACAAAGATTTGAGTAAACTGTCACCCTTTTCTCCAAGCGAGGACAGTATAGGTCCAGGCGAGGTTCAATCATGGCAGCATTATGGCTCGCATTCGCCTTGCCGATATCGATACTACCTCTCATCAGCCCGCCGGTCGTCCGGGCAACTTTGCAGGACAAGCGCGTTTATACATCCGGCGTTGTATGGATAGAGCCGAATATCAAGTGGACGCTCGGTGGCGGGAAATTGTGGCTTCAAAGCATGGACCTCATCGAGAGCTCCGAGGTCACTTCGCTGGACTATATGCTCGGAATCCATGGTCGTCGAAGTGCGTTGCTCCGGTGGCAGCTCATCAACGGCAAACACTATTGCGTGGCCTATCACCCCGCTTCAAGTGAAATTAGATTCGGATACATGCAAATGGTGCCCCTCGCCACAATTGAGTGGGCGAATGCCAATCGTAATCATGTTGACTTCTACCGCGATCAGTATCGGAAGTACGAAAAGTTGATCGAATACGGGCCTCATCTCGCTCCCGTGGGCAGGGCGACCCTGTTAAAGGATGAATCGACCCAACGCCGAGTCTTCTTCGACTTCTGGTGTCGGGGCGACAAGCAATACGAAGTGTATGTCACCGAGCCTCACGAGGGCAATCGACTGACGCGCCAGGATTTTCACCACGAGCGTAAAATTGGTGCGGTCCCGGATCCGCAACTGTTGTGGGAAAAGGTGGGCGAGTGGAAGTTTGACTGGGAGGGGCCGTTCTACGTCGCCGCGATTGGCGACGACCGCTACTTCGTGACCGACACGGGCCGCGTCTTCATCGCTCCCCGCGACGCGAAGCCGGGGACGCCGCTCAAGGAGATCTGGAAGGGACCGCCAGTCGATGCGCTGATCCACGACTCCGATTCCAAGAAGTGGTACGCCTTCACCAAGGACGAATACTTTGAGGTGGCCGACCCCGTTAAGCCTCGGCCGCACACCGTCAGCATCAAGCGCGCCTGGACGGCGAACGACGCCCTGGAAACGGCCGTGGAGTGCGGGCACGTCATCCGCAATCCGCTCGCGCCGCCGATGACCGGGCGCACCTGGGATGAACTCGCGTCGCCGGTGCGGCGCGTTGGCCACACAGCCGCTTGGGCATTGACGAATGAACCGGCGCGGGCCGTGGCGCTGTTGAAGGATCGGCTCAAGCCGGTGGCACCGCCTCCGGCAAAGGAGCTGGCGGCGTTAATCGAAGACCTGGGGGCGGAGTCCTTCACGAAACGCGAAGCGGCACAGAAGCGGTTGCGCGAATTTGGTCACACGATCGAGCCCATCGTGCGCGAAGCGGTCAGCACGGCAGCTAACCCCGAGGGGAAGCGACGTTTGAACCAGCTTTTGACCGAATGTCAAAGCGTTGCCTCGCGGACACCCGATGAGATTCGCGCTGTCCGGGCCGTGCTGGTGCTGGAGCGCATCGGCAATCCCGAATCACGACAACTCTTGGAAGCGTGCGCCAAAGGCGCTGACGCCGCAATCTTGACCCGCGAATCGCGGCGGGCGTTGAAGAACGCCTCGCCGTGACGCGGACAGCCGCCTTTCGTCACGATTGGCAGCTTTTTTCCATCAATCGCGCTCGAAACCGGGCAAATCGCCGGCAAGATCCGGCGGTTTGCCCCGCGATGCGCGCCGCTGTGTCGCGATTTTGCCAACTTGCCCATTTGTATACAAATCATCACTATTTTGATCAACATTTCTAAGGCGCACGATTTGGGCGCGCGCCGGCTTGCGGCCTTGCGGCCTTACGGTTTTCCAAGCAGAAGACGCAGTCTTTTTTTCGGTGGCGGTCGCCAGGGATGGAAAACCTCGCCTTGCCTTGTCCAAGAGACTGCTCAGTTGTTGTCAACACGCCCTAAAGTGATGAGCGAGATTTCGGGCCGCGCGCCGATGCGCAGGGGCGGACCAACGGTGGCCAATCCGCGGGAAACATAGACCTGCGTGTAGTTGGTCTTTACCAGACCGTGCAAATACTTGGTTCCGTAGTTCGACGGCACGTAGGGCGCATAACCGCCCGGCAACACGACTTGTCCGCCGTGGGTGTGACCACTTAGCACCAGTCCCACTCGTGGGTCGGTGAGCGTTTCGACGTAGTCGGGATTGTGCGAGAGCAGGATGCAGGCGTCGTCGGAGCGGGCGTCGGCAAGGGCCGAGTCCAGTTCCTGCACGCCTTCCCACAGGTCATCGACGCCGGCGATCCGCAAGCGCTTGCCTTGTATCATCAGCCAGTAGCCGGAGTTGGTTACTTCCGCGATGCGAGCCTTGCGCATCGATTCCTTTGTCAATGACGTGCTGTACCAATGATCGTGGTTTCCGAGCACGCCGTACACGCCGAG
>JBGQCZ010000869.1:0-2362 GCA_041495645.1 Gemmataceae bacterium
GTCGTGGCGGCCCGTCGGAATCTCGGGAAACAACTGGCATTCGAAGGCCAAGGCGATAAGCGGTGCATCGGCGCGGGCGTGCTGCAAGAGCTTGTCGTAATAGCCCTTGCCGTGGCCCATGCGGGCGCCGGAGCGGTCGAACGCGACGCCGGGCACCATCAACAGATCGAGTTCGTCGGTGTGGACTTGCTTCTCCGGTAAATAGCGAAGGTCCGACGTTGGTTCGAGAATGCCATACATTCCGGTCGCCAGTTCATTGATGTCCGTCAAATGAAAGAGTTCGAGTTCGCCGTGCTCGTTGCACCAGGGGACGACGATCTTCTTCCCCGACGCCAGCGCCGCCGGCAGCGCGTGCCGGGTCCGCGCTTCGGAGCGGACATCGATATAGAACTTGACCGTCTTCGCCGCCGCATAGGCCGGCAGCGACATGAATTTGTCGCAGATGACGCGGCTGAGTTCGTCCTTGTCCGGTTGAGCGTTGCGTTGGGCGTGCGCTTGTTCGCGAAGGGTCTTCTTACGTTCCGCCAGGTTGATCATCATCGAAACCCGAAAGCACAGGTAACGAGCCAGACACCGATTGATATAGTGTCACGAACGGGGATTGTCCCTCGCGAAGAAACGCTCGGTTTGACCGAAGATTTTGTACTTATGTACACTATAATGGATTGAGGTAAGAGTTCAGCGCGCTCCGGCCAGGATGACATGAAATCTGTAGCCGCAGGCTTTAGCCTGCGATGGCCGGTGACGCCCAACTGGTTACACGTCGAAACATCGCAGGCTAAAGCCTGCGGCTACAGCCTTCGGCTGTGGTTTCAGCGAGAAACGAACGTGATAACGGCGCTTGCGAATTCTTGGATGGCACGGGTCACGCCCAGACCGCACACCCGCGCGCTCACGAATTCAATCGCCAAACAAACTCACTACACCACCACCACCACCACCACTTTCCCAACTAAGTTTTTGAGGGCACGCCACACAGGCAGTAAGCATTGCCCGCTTCAGGAGATACGACCAGATCCGGCAATTCGCGCACACCGCCGAAAGTTGGGTTTAGTTTGGTTCGATGAGTTTGCGACGCGACCGACGGGAAGATCCAGTTGTCCACGTAGCTTGAGGCTCCTCATGAAACGGCTCGGTTACTTTCTATTTGCCATTACCATGATCATCGCCAACACCGCCGCGGCCGCCGAGAAGCGGCCCATGACCATCGACGACTTGTTCAAGTTCAAGCGCGTCGCCGACCCGCAAATCAGCCCCGACGGCAAGTGGGTGGTTTACGTCATCACCACCGTCGTAGACGCGGCCGCGAACAAGACGCAGGCAAACTTGTGGCTCGCTTCGAGCGACGGCAAGGAACGCCGCCAGCTCACCACTACGGATAAGAAGGATCGCCACCCGCGCTGGTCGCCGGACGGCAAGCAGATTCTGTTCGAGTCCACGCGCAGCGGCGATGGCCAGCTTTGGGTGATCGACCTGAGCGGGGGCGAGGCCCGGCAACTCGCCAAGATCAGCACCGAAGCCAACACCGCCATTTGGTCGCGCGACGGCAAGCGCATCGCCTTTGTCTCGGCGGTTTACCCCGAGTTTTCCGAGAAGTCGTTCAAGGAAAGCGATGAGGCGAACAAGAAGAAGATCGAGGAGATCGCGAAAAACCCGGTCAAGGCGAAGGTATTCAAACGGCTGTTTTACCGCCATTGGGATAGCTACGTCGAAGACAAGCGGCAGCATCTGTTCGTGATGAACGCGGACGGGAGCGAACCGCGCGACGTGACTCCCGGCGACCGCGACGCCTATCCGACCAGCACCACGTTCAGCATTGGCGATGACTTCACCTTTAGCCCGGATGGCAATTACTTGCTATTCACCGCGGTACCGGCCAAAGGAGAATCCTGGAGCACCAATCACGATCTGTGCCGCGTGTCGATCACCAATACGTCGACCAAGTGGGAAGATTTGACGCCGAACAAGGCGGCGGATGCATCCCCGCAATTCTCACCCGATGGCACCAAGCTGGCGTATCGAGCCCAGAAGAAACCGTTCTATGAAGCGGACAAGTGGGAGTTGATGGTGGTCGATTGCAATGCAGACGGAACATTCAATGGAATGCCGAAGAGTCTGACGGCCGGATTTGATCGTTCGGTCGATCATTTTGTGTGGGCCGCCATCGGAGGCAAAAGCGCCATCTACTATGCGGCGGATGCGAATGGCGCGACCGTCTATTTCGCCACGTCGGCCGATGAACCGAGTGACTCCGTTCGATTCAATGTCTTTCAAGGCGCCTATAGCGGCATGACCTTTTCGCGCGACGGCACCAAGAAAGCATGGAGTCAGGCCTCCATGCGCTTTCCGGCGGAAGTTGTCA
>JBGQCZ010000870.1:0-2361 GCA_041495645.1 Gemmataceae bacterium
AACCGCCTTTTTCGGAATAGCAATAAAGATGATCGCCAACCAAGACAACCCCGCCATCGCGGTTTTGCACCGACCTGTTGGAAATGATCTTCTCGACCGTGAATTTGGCTCCGTCGGAAACCACCTTGATCAAATCGCAACCTTGCTGAAAGCCGACTGTGGAAAAGATGTGGTTCTCGTGAACGATCGGCGTCGCGATGACCACATCGTCGTACGCCGGGTCGCGGAAGTAGGACCACAGCAATTTGCCGTCCTTCGCCGCGATTCCGCAGACGCCGCTATTCGTCACCTGCACGTATTGGCGAACTCCCCCGACCTCGGTTGCGATTGGCGACGAATAGCTCGCTTGTTCGGCCGCATCCTTGCTTTGCCAGAGCACCTGGCCGGACTTTTTGTCGAGCGCCGCCATAAGTCCTTGTCGTCCGCCTGGCACGCAAATGAGTTGATCGCCGTCCACGAGCGGTGCCCAGGCATAACCCCAACCGAGCGGAGTTGGCTGTTCCGCTCCGCCGCCGATCGGGTTCACTTCGCCGCCGAGATTACGCGGCATGCTCTTGCGCCAGCGCTCCTTTCCCGTCGCGGTCTCCACGCAAACCAATTCGCCTCCGCCGCCAAGCGCAAAGAGCAACTCGCCATCAACGGTCGGAGTCGCGTTCGGCCCGCGGTTCCATTTGTTGCCTTTCCACGTGAAAACCGGCCCGATCTTGGCGGACCAAATTTCCTTGACGGGATTACCCTTCAGATCGAGTGCCACGACGTATTCCGAGTCGCCCCGGCCGCTCGAAAGATAGAGCCGGTCGCCCACAATCGCCGGGCCCGAATAGCCGACGCCGGCTTCGCCGTATGTCCAAAGCAGCGGCGGTCCGCCCTTAGGCCATTCCTTCAGCAAACCGGATTCGCTCGATTTGCCGTCGCGATTCGGCCCGCGAAATTGCGGCCAATCGGCCGCAGAAATGGTCAGCGGCGCGAAAGCAAGCACACACACGACCGAAAGGCCGAGCTTCGGTTTCATGGTTCTGCTCGAAATACGCGGCTTAGGCGAACGGCGGATTCAAACTCACCCGTAGCCGCAGGCTTTAGCCTGCGCATTGCTCCAGACTGACCCGTAGCCGCAGGCTTTAGCCTGCGCATTGCTGACCCGTAGCCGCAGGCTTTAGCCTGCGCATTGCTCCAGACTGACCCGTAGCCGCAGGCTTTAGCCTGCGCATTGCTCCAGACTCACCCGTAGCCGCAGGCTTTAGCCTGCGCATTGCTCCAGACGCAGGCTAAAGCCTGCGGCTACGGGTCTCGCCCTACACGTCGCAGATGCGGAACCCCTGCGTCAGCGATGCGAACGCTTCGCGTTTCGGAATGAATTCTTGGCCGAGATAGCCTTGGTAGCCCGTGTCGATGATCGCTTTGACGATGGCGGGGTAGTTCAATTCCTGCGTTTCGTCGATCTCGTTGCGGCCGGGATTGCCGCCGGTGTGATAATGGCCGATGAAGTCCTTGTATTTGCGAATCGTACGGACCACGTCGCCTTCCATGATTTGCATGTGATAAATGTCGTAAAGCAGTTTGAAGTTCGGCGAGCCGACCTCCTTGCACAGCTTCACGCCCCACTCGGTGAAATCGTACATGTAGTCCTTGTGGTCCACCTTGCTGTTGAGCCCTTCCATCAAGACGATAATCTTCTTTTCCTCCGCGTACTTCATCACGCGCTTGAGGCCCACCGCACAATTGGCGAGACCCAGGTCGTCGGCCAGTTTCTGGCGATTGCCGGACATCGTCAGAACGCTCGGAATTCCCTCGGCCACAGCGAAATCGATATCATCGCGTAGCTCTCTCACGATGCGGTTGTGATTTGCCTCGTGATTCATCCCGCTGACAATCCCGCTCTTGCAGCGCATGACCGCACAGGTCAGCCCGAGCGCCTTCACTTTCTTGATGTCTTCCGGCGTGAGAAGTTCGATCGATTGGTAGCCGATTTTCTTCGCTCCCTCGGCGAGCTTTTCGAGTTTGATGCTGTTGTAGCACCAGCGGCAAATCGATTGCTTGATGTTGCCCTTCGCTTTGTGCGTGTCATCGGCAAAGAGCGAGGACTCCGTTGCGGCGGCGGCGATTGCGCCGGCGCCGAGCGCTTTCAGAGCGAAGCGACGATCGGGAAGTTCGTTGCGGTTCATGGCGTTACTCCGTGAGAGAGCGTCGATGGTAGCACGGACGGAATCGGAGTGTCAATCAGCTGGGTCGGGTTTCCTACCTGAAGTTACTTCCACAATACAAAGTCACCGCTTGGGTGATTGTTCGAAAAGCGCGAGAATCAGCAGCTCAAACAACAAATTCTTGCCGGCGTGCTTCCGATGACGTGGAGGAAATCTACCT
>JBGQCZ010000871.1:0-2358 GCA_041495645.1 Gemmataceae bacterium
AATGCTACAAGGGCCCGGGCAAGTGAAAAAGCTGAATGTCCCGTTTTTCCACGCCCAACAACCTGCGAATGAGATCGGGCGAACTCGCGCTTGCCATTGCCTCTCCGAACTCCTTGAAGGATAATGGGACAGGTATCGAGTAGTCAGATAAATTGGCTTCATGTGCCAACCGTCGAAGATGGCTCCAGATTGGGTGACGAAGGGGCTCCATCTAAGGCTGGACGGGATCGAACTTGCTGTTCGGCCAACGCATTCTCCGACTTATCGCGATGGGTTCGTATTCGTGAAGTTCTTCAGTTCAGACAGTGACGATGCGTTTGACGCCGCGGCCCGAAGAGCAAGAAATGAGTGCTTGACCGACCCGCTAGTTCGTGCACGTTGGCGGCGGGATTTGGAGCGTGGCATGAAATACATGCGCTCGTTTCGCAACGACGCCCGGGCAAGCAAGGCGAACGGCCGCCAGTGCGAATTCCGTTGGCTCATTCGACACCTCGAAGCATATGGGGAACGACATGGCAACACTTGAGCAGTTTTTGCGGACCGGCGAATTGGGTCTGATTCACGTCGGAATGAGCGAATCCGAAGTCACGGGCGCACTCGGCCAACCAGACCGCTGGACGGATGGGCGAGATCCGATTAAGGGCTACGGCGCGCTTCAACTTGAATTTCGCCATCATTCGGGGGCGACGGAGGGAGAATTGAAGGGCGTTGGTCTGATTTTCAATCCGGAATTGGAAACCATCATCGAGCAGACTCCAAAATGCGTGCTGCCCATGAGCGACTTCAAGGGGCTATCGCCACGGACAACATTTGACGACTTTCACGAGTTTCTGGACCGCGTGGGACTCTGGCAATGTGTGGATCGCTACAAACGTGACGGGGAAATGCAGGAACTCATTATTCCACCCCCTGGCGCGCGGATTACCTTCGATGGCAACAAACTTTGGAGCATCCATTTCCACGACCCCACACCATCCGCACCGCCAAAGAAACAGATTTCTTTTTCCGTTTCCGAAGACACTTTCAGCCAGTTAAAGAGATTGGCCAGGCAATCTAAGAAATCGGTCGCGGCTCTCTGCGCCGACTGGGTCACTCAGCGAGCGAACGATCAGCAGCCTGCCCGCGAAACAGTTGGGAGTTGCGAATAGAGCGGCGTTTTCCATGTTCAACTGCAACTGACTGAGCGATCGACTGGTCAACCGCGCGGGGCGGGTCTTTTCGCAAGGAAAGGCCTAGTTCTGCTTTCAGAGAAGTTTAGCCGCGAGGGGAGCTTGGCGACCCGAGCGCGGCCTCAGAATGACACGACCGGTTGTCGCAGATTTGATGCTGGCGAAGCCGTCGCTTGAGCAAGAGAATTGCGCATCGTCAGTCCGTCACTTCCCCTTCAGCAGATCGAAGCCGTAAAACTCAATGGTCAGCTCGACGATCTTGTCGCCGCGTCGGACGCTGATCCGCCCCTCATCCTGAACGAAAGCCCGGCGGAGCTGGCGGCGAAGAGTGTCCATGTCGGCACACTTCGCGCCGTCCACACTGAGGACGACGTCGCCAGCTTGCAGCCCGGCCTTGGCGGGTGGCGATCTCGGCGCGATCTTGTCGACTCGCACTCCATCATTCGTCGCCGATGCTTCAACGCCCACGTCGGCGATCTCGAAGAAACGCACGCCAAGCATGACGGGCTGGCCTTCCGTGATCTCCGTTCCAGGGATCAACCCCTTCGCGGGCCGCTTTGACCGCATGTCCTTGTCGGCCGCGCTTTCCGATCGTACTCTTTGCTCCGTGCACAACCTCGAGGCGCGAACACGCTCCTCAGAATACCTTGGGACCACGATCGCCTGCCGCGCGATGAGGATGCTATGCCAGACTTTCTTGCAATCGATGCCACCATCGCAAATCACCACGCTTCCTGAGACTCCATTGATTGAGATATCACCGTTGGCGAAGACGATGCTCTCGGACGCGCCGCCAAGTTTGACAGTTCCCGCCGTGGTGAGCATGCAGTTATTCATGGGGAACCTGCCGTCGTTCACCGAGCCTTGGCCACGGCTGACAAAGCCGATCCACCCTCCTGGAATACCTTCCCTGCCGGCAATATCCTCGGGCTTGACCCGGTAATCGAGCCGATCGGAGCGCAGCGCACCCAAATCGATCAGGAAGCCTCGAAAAGTCGCCGGCAACGGACGGACCGGCTTTTCGGATTCTTTGACTACCAATTTACTACGCTCGCGGATTTCCCGAGCGATATCCATCACGCCCTGCCAGTAGGCCTCCTCATCGATTTCAGTCTTAACTGTCGCCACCCATTCGACCAAAACGTCCACGCGACCTTTCCGGCCGTATTCCAGGTATCGTGGCAAACTC
>JBGQCZ010000872.1:0-2357 GCA_041495645.1 Gemmataceae bacterium
AAAAAATACACAAAAACCAAAAAAATATCACTAAAACACGCACTACACATCTCGATACACGACCCTGAAGGACGCGGTCGAACGCAAGCAAGCCAACGCGGGCACCGTCAAGTATCTGGGCTTGCAGCCGCGACCGGAATTTCCGAAACCGGTTGAAGTGGTCGAACAGACGCTTCCCCCCGGCCTCGAATCGTTCCTGCCCAAGGGCGGCACACGTTATTACTATTTTGATGAGAATTTGAGCGTGCCTACGGTTGTCGTCACCTTTGACACGAATCGGCGCGAGGTCGAATACTATTGTTTCGATCGACTCCAGACGCCCGTCGATCTGGACGATGCCGACTTCGACCCGCTGAAGATGTGGGGCAAGTAAGCTAAAAACCGCTTAGTGAGTCGATTTTTTGCACCCTGCCAGCTTGGCAGGGAAAGCTCTAACAGCTGGCAAAATAAACACTGTGCGAAGACTGCACGGCCGCCTGCGCTTGGTCTTGCCGCGCATGCATCTGATTGTGGTACAATTGGTTAGGATCGCTGCGCTAAACCGCTTCGAATCGCGGTATCTCATTTGCTACCTTCACGCCAACGCGGTCCTCGGAATTGAAACATGGTCGGGGTCGAACCAAACCCGTTCTCAATCCTGGTGGCAGACGATGATCTAGCCGCCCGGAATACACTGCGCGACATCATTGAACCGCAAGGATTTCGCGCGGTGCTGGCCGCGGACGGTGCTGAGGCATTGGAAATTGTTCAGCATGAGCTGATTCACGTTGCGCTGTTCGACGTGCACATGCCTAAACTTACCGGTCTGGAAACGCTGCAAATGATCCGGCAGTTCAATTTGTTATTGCCGGTCATATTGGTTACTGCCGATTCGAGCGCCGGTTTGATGCGCGAGGCGTTTCAAGCCCACGCTTACAGCGTCATTCCGAAGCCGGTAAATCGAAACATCGTATTGCATATACTAAGCCGGGCTCTCGGCCGTGCATACGGCGACCCCTCTACTCCGCCCGAACGCGGCGAGTAAAACGAATCTCGCGAGTACGAATCGCAGACCAGTTGATTTTTCAGCAAGGAGAACCCAAGCAATGAACGTTGTGCCGTTGAATGAGAAGATCGTGGTCAAGCGTTTGGAGGCGGAATCGACGACCGCGGGCGGCATCGTCCTGCCGGACAGCGCGAAGGAAAAGCCCAAGCAGGGCCGCGTCGTGAGCCTGGGCGACGGCAAACTTCTCGATAGTGGGAAACGGGCGCCGTTTCAGGTGCGGGAAGGCGACCGCGTGCTGTTTACATCCTACGCCGGCAACGAGGTAAAGATTGGCAATGAAGAATACCTGATCATGACCGAAGAAGACATCCTCGCGGTGGTTGAATAGCAACGCAACAGAATCGGACCATCCAGCTCCAGGAAGCCCGAAGGGCCGTAATCGAGACTTCGGACTTTCTTGGTGCTTTTCACCTTGCTTTGTTTACCAAACTACTTATCATGGTTGGACGGTGTACTGCGCACCGTGCGTTGCCCGGATCGGTGATCCACTTTCTCGGACATTTGTTTGGACGGTTTCGGACTTCTCGCCTTCGAGCAGCCACTCGCCGCACAAACCCGAGACAGTAGACAGCCTCTGGCCCCGCGTGCCGACCGGACAATGCCGGCCGACCTGCGTCGGTTCGATCCGGATCGTTTTGTCGCGTGGCTCGAAAGGCAGGCTTCCGCTCTCCATCCGCTCGCGTTCGCGGCCGTTTCGTTGGTTGTGCTCTTGCATGGCATTCCCACTATCCCGGCTTTGCGGTTTGTAGTCCGAGTCGGTCGGGTTGCTTCCCGGCTTGTTTTCCGTTTGGTTGAGTGCCCCGGCAGTGAGGAGCGCGTTGTCCAAAACGCCGGTTCGGGAACGAAAACAAAAGTTCCCGCGGCATGGATTAAGGTTTGGTCTGATGAAGAACATTTACGTCGGCAATCTCGTGTGGGAATGCTCCAGCGAGGATCTCACCACGCTCTTCTCCGCCTACGGTCAGGTGAAGAGTTCGCAGGTGATCCCGGACCGCGACACCGGCCGTTCGCGCGGCTTCGGGTTCGTGGAAATGCCCAATGACGAGGAAGCGTCCAAGGCCATTCAGGCCTTGAACGGCTTCCAGTTCAAGGGCCGTCCGTTGACCGTGAACGAGGCCCGTCCGCGCGAGGCACGTCCGGCTGGCGACGGCGGCGGTGGCGGCTATGGTGGAGGTGGCGGCGGCGGCCGCGACGAGCGCGGCGGTTACGGTGGTGGCGGCCGTCGCGGCGGGTACTAGGATAACCCATGCATCCGGCCCGGCGAACCCGGTTCGCCGGGCCGGTTTGTTTTCCTCATCAGGAGTTTGCAGCG
>JBGQCZ010000873.1:0-2350 GCA_041495645.1 Gemmataceae bacterium
CCATGTGATTGCTGAACCGCGTCGGCAAAGCGATTGTAGTCTGTAAGCGTTTCCGACGAGAAATTCAGCACTTTGCCCGAATGGAGCACCAGCTTCAAGGCGCAAGCCATGCCTTTCTTGTTTCCCGTTTCGGACGCTTCGTTTCCCTGCCGGTACACCGATTCGATGTCCGACCACAGGGCGGTGTAGCAGCGGCGACGCTGTTGCCAGCGGATGCCGCCATGAAACAACACCACCCCGGAGATCGGGAAGGCGAACTCGCCGATCGAGAAGGCGCAGCCGATAATGCCGCAAGCGAGGAAAAACCCGCCCGCAAGCAGCGAAATCATGGCCAGGTTGAGCTTCAAGTCCCGATACGACAAGGCCGAAAAAGCCAGGAGTCCCAGGCCGGCGGCAAGCAGTGCGGCGCTGCCGCCAAACCGGACCAAAACACGCCTACGCGTGCGATTGACCTTGAATTCATGGGTGGAAACGGGGGATCGCTCGGTCAGCCGGAAATTGTCGCTCAGTTTGCCCAGCGGTTGGGCATGCCGGCGTCGCGGCCTCGACCCCAATCGGCGCCACATGAGCATGAAGATGCTGCCCAAGACCAAAATGCCCGAGGCCGCGCACCAGGCAATGCCAGGGGTGGACGGGTCGAAAAGCTGCTTGCCGGTCAGAATCGGCCGACCCTGGATAATCAATCCGGGGTCGCTGAGGACAATTACCTTGAGCGGATCGAGCTTCGGGTAGGCTTCGTAGAGGGCAGCGGCCGGGAACACCTTGAGCCGGCAGTCGGGCAGGGCCGAAGCCACGATGACTGTCAAGCTTTTCTGCCCGAGAATCGCATTGAGTTGGTCCTGATCGGGCGCCAAAGTAGTTCGCAAAACGACGGCGGGTATTTCTCCCCGCGTTTTCTTGCCCGCCGGGAAGACAGCAACCCAGAACGCCTTCAAGCGGCCGCCCTGCTCTTCCATAATCGGCTTATCGAGCCTGAACTGGGTCAATTCGACGTGCACGTTGTCGCGGGCGCCGCGCTCAATCAACTCGGCGACGCTCACCGACTGCGGCTCCGGCCGCCCCGTTCCCGACACTCGTTGTAATTGCCAGGCGACGAACAATAAGACAATGCCCAATGGAAGGCTGGCGAGCATTCCCAGTTGGGCCAAGAAGCCAAACAACTTGCGCATGGGGCGTACCTTTTCCGCAGACATACCGCGGACCGAAGCGCACCGCGGGATTTGCCTGAAACATAGTGCGCTTTTGGCCGGATAGCTCATCGCTTGCGGCTCCGCGGCACTTCAGGCGTGCCCGTAGGTCCCGTCTGCCGGACGGGACCTAGCGAGTCGAGGTCCCGCCCGGCAGGCGAGCCGCGCGTGGTGCATGCGCAGCATCGCCGCGGTCCTTCCCAAGGATGATCCCGCGCGAAAAGTGCTCGCCGAATCGGCCGCACGGCACGCGGAGGCCGCGCTTGGCCACGTCGCCAGCGGCGACTACGCCGGCGAACATTGGTTGGCGACATTCGCCGCGTATTTGTTGTCCACACCGTTGCCTGATTGAGCATACACCTCCGCCCTTACGGGACGGGGTTCGCCTGAGTTGTACCGATTTCCGGTAGTGTATCAGTTTGAAATTTCCCGCTGATTCAGCCGGTCGATGGAAGGCACCTGTAGCGCTAACGTCCGGATCGCCTGGGCTCATAGTCGCTCGGTGGATCAGAGTTGCTGCGAAGCATTTCGCACCCGCCAGCCAAAAGCACTAGACAGCCAGAAAAAATAAAGCCCCACCGCATGGCATCCCCCAAGAAGGCCAATGGTCGGGACATGCCATAAGTGCGAAAGCCGGTCAACCGCAGTTCAGCCTGAAAATTTCAAAATGATACACTACCCGATTTCCCCTTCCCTTCCCGGCGAAATCGGTCTATGGGATCGCGCCCAATCCGTTCTTGCGGGAAGCTACCCATGTCCAGTTCATTGTCCAATTTGCTGCAAGCGCGGCTGAGCGTGGAAAACTTGGAAGCCCGAGTAACCCCCGCATCGCCGATTGTGCCGGGAATCTCGGCAACCTCGGCAAACGGCACGCTGACAATCAACGGCACCGCCCTGTCCGACAACATCATCGTGTTTCGCGACCAACTCAATCGCATAGAGATCTTGGGCCTGCATCAGACCTACACCGTCAAGCAAGTGCGGCGCATCGACGTGCACGGCGGCGCTGGCGACGACTACATCGATTTGGATAGCGGCAACCGGCCGGGTGAGCGCACGCTCGACACGCCCGCGACCATCTACGGCGATGCGGGGAACGACACGATTTTTGGCGGCAACGGCAGCGACATGATTTATGGCGGCGACGGCGACGATTCGCTCGC
>JBGQCZ010000874.1:0-2342 GCA_041495645.1 Gemmataceae bacterium
AGCTCCCCTCGCGGCTAAACTCTGTCTATTGCTCCATGATCTCTTTCGACTTCTTGTCGGCCGAGTCATCCACCTGGCCTTCGTAAGTCTTCAGCAGCTTTTGCACTTCTTCCTTGCCCTTGTCGCGTTCGTCCTCGGTGAGGTCGCCTTCCTTTTCGCCAGTATCGAAGTGCTTGTTCGAATCGCGGCGGATGTTGCGGCAGGCAACTCGCGAATCCTCGGAAAGTTCTTTCACGCGCTTCACGAGCTTGGTTCGTTGATCGCCCGACATCGCCGGGATCGACAGGCGGATGATCTTGCCGTCGTTGTTGGGCGCCAAGCCCAGGTCGCTGCAGCGGATGGCCTTTTCGATCTCCTTCAAATCGCCCTGATTGAACGGGCGAATGACAATCTGCGTCGGGTCGGGCGTGCTGATTTGGGCCAACTGCTTGACCGGCGTCGGCGAGCCGTAGTATTCCACGCGGACGTTGTCGAGCAGGGCGGGAGTGGCACGGCCGGTGCGCAGGCCGCGAAGCTGGTCGCGAAACACGCCGACCGCTTTTTCCATCCGTTCTTCGCAGTCCATTAGGATTTCGTCGCTGGACATGATTTATTTCACCTCGCTGCTGATGAGCGTGCCGATCGTGTGCCCGGCGATGGCCCGCTCGATGTTCCCTTCGCGTTTGAAATCGAAGACCAGAATCGGCAGGCGCGTGGACCGCGCCATCTCGATGGCGGCGATGTCCATCACCCGCAGATTATCCCGAATCACCTGATCGTAAGTCAATCGTTCGTAGCGGACCGCGTGCGGATTCAAGTCCGGGTTGGCGCTATAGACGCCGTCCACCTTGGTGGCTTTGAGCAGCACGTTGGCCTGAAGCTCGCGAGCGCGCAGGGCGGCGGCGGTGTCGGTGGTGACGAACGGATTGCCGGTCCCGCCGGCCAGGATCACGACGCGTTTCTTTTCAAGGTGGCGTTGCGCGCGGCGGCGAATGTACGGTTCGGCTACGGTGTCCATGCGCACCGCGGTTTGCAGGCGCGTCTCGCAGCCGATGCTCTCGAGAGCGTCTTGCAGAGCGAGCCCGTTCATCACTGTGGCGAGCATGCCCATGTAGTGGGCGGTAGCTTCCTTGATCACATCGCTGCCGGCGGAAAACTGCTCGCCGCGGAGAATGTTCCCGCCGCCGACGACAATCGCCAGTTGCACGCCACGATCGACGATGCGCTTCGCCTGCCGGGCGATGCGCAGCATTTCATCGAGATTGATCCCGCCGTGACTATCGCCCTGGTGCCCAAAGCTCTCGCCGCTGAGCTTGAGCACGACCCGTTGATACTTCGGTTTCAGCGAATCTTCCATGCGGTGGTTCCCAAACGGAGTGGATGGTGTTTCCGCGATTATATCGGAAAATCCGCCTGCGGCTGTGCGGGTTTAGACGCTCAATTCCCGATCGCGGCCGACGATGTCCCAGCGCTCGACCACTTCGCCATTTTGCACGACCAGCGCCTGGCGATGCAGTGCGACCGTCGGGCAGACATGGGCCGGCATCGCGTAAACCACGTCGCCGGGAGTGAAATCCTTGGCGTGCGGAGTGCGAATCACGAGATGCTCTTCATTCTGAAGCACGGCCTCGTATTCGGCGACATTCAGCAACGAGGCGCGCTTCCCGGCCGGCTGATCCGGCGACACGGCCTTGTAACCGAGATCGAGTGTCACGCGATCATCTGTCGGTTTGCTGATCACGCGCGTAAGCAGCAGCGCCGCGGGCGTGATGCCAAGCTCCGGGTAGCGATTGCCGTAGTTGAAATCGTGCAGGGAAAGCGTGCCGGGCGAACATTCAACGCCGGGCAGATCGAGTTTCGAATGAACCGGAAACGTCGGCGTACCGCCCATCACCAAACGTGGTACGGGCTCGCCGCTTTTTTCCAACCGCTGCCGCAGTTCGATCACCGGGCCGAGCAAATCGTGAACGGCTTTCTTTCGCTCGTCCACCGATACCTGATTGTTGTGACCGTCGTAAACGTGAAATCCGGCTGGCTTCAAACCGGGCGACCGAGCAATCTGCTGATACAGGGCAAACGCCGCCTCGCCGGCCGCGATGCCGGTGCGGTTCATTCCGCAATTGATGTCGAGGTAGGCATCGACCGTTTGCCCCGCGGCCGCGACGGCGGCCGAAAGGTCCTTGAGCGGAACCGCGTGATCGATGGTGACGCCGAATCGCGTCGCCGGGAACTTCGTGGCAAGTTTCGCGACGCGCTGGCAATTCGGCCCGACCATCGGGTAGGCGATCAATACATCAGGCGCGCCGCAAGAGGCGATCATTTCGGCCTCGGCAATCGTGGCGCATTTGTGCTTCTTGATCCCG
>JBGQCZ010000875.1:0-2329 GCA_041495645.1 Gemmataceae bacterium
CGCCCCCCCCCCCCAAGACTCCGCGTCGCGGTTAAACGGCGCGATCGTCCCGGACATGAATCACGGGGCGGCACAGCCGGCTCGGATTTCACGTAGTGTTTTCCACACCTCGGCGGTTTCGGGTTGCGGCGATACGCAGGCGGCGAGGCAGTGGTGGTTGTGCTTTTCGCTGCGCCAGGTGTGAATGTCCAGGCGAAGCGTTTGCGGCTTGCCCGTTGCGAACGGTTCGGTCCATTTCAGTTCCCCGACAAACGCCGCGAATGATTCGCCGTTCGGTCGCCTGCCGGTCTTTTCGGCGGCCTTTTTGATAGTCAGCGTGAATTTGCCGGCGTCGACCTCTTGTTTCTTGCCCTTCAGGACCGCCTTCGCGAGGCCACGATAGTAGGCCAGCAATTCCCGCTGCATCGTCTCGGAGTCGATTTTCTGATCGTCGGGCAACCAGAAGAACAGGTCATAGCTAAAGAAGGACTCCGAATCGGCCTTGAACATTCCCGGCGCGAACCGCAGTTCCTCCGCACCCTTCCACTTCATGTCCGGAGCAAACGACGGCGGCAGGGAAATGCTCTCCTTGCCCCAACCCTTCGGCTCGGGCAGTTGAAACGGTTGTTTCTCTGGTTGTGCCGAAGCCGCAGCCGTCAGAAGCAAGAGAAACCCAGACAACAGAATCAGGCGTCGCATGGTTCATCCCTTATGAAATCCGGAGGGTGTCAATGTCTGGTCGACTCAGCTAGCCGGTGCGGCCAGGGAATATGCGGCTCAGTAGGTACGCCGCCCCGAGGCAAATCGCCACAACCAGCGGGATCATGACAAACCACAACTCCACCAACCACATTGATAAGTCTAAACGAATCTGCATTCCGCGTGTCACCCGCATTCCAAAGTCGGTGTATTTCATCGTGTCCAGATCGACATTCTTCCAATGATCGGGCAGCGTGCCGTCCGCTTTCTGTTGCTTCAGTCGCTGGCGCTGTTGCTCGAAATTCGCTTCGATCTCGCCGTAAGTCAGGCGGACGAACGCGAAGCCGGCAATGATGATTACAGCGGCGACAATAAGGGCGATGCCGTAGCGAAGCATCATGATTCTCGGGTCTGGACCATTTTCTGTCTTGCGATCTTCGCCGCCATCCTACACCCTGGTCGCAATCTTTGCGAGCGCACTCCGGTTAACGACGTTATCGGGAATGACGGTCCGGTTCGGCGAAGCCGAACCGGACCTGGGCCGGCCGGGCTCGTCGGCGACGCTTTTCGACGCGGATCCCGATGCTACGCGATCAGCCCGACCTGGATTTGGAGCAGGCGAGCAAAGACTCGTAGCGGATCGTTCACCCGGAGCGTGGCAACGGTCGCTTCTCCTGTTGGAGTTCGCGGCAGAATCAAGCCGGTTTCGCGGTCCAAGATGAAATGCAGGTGCCAACCCAATAACCAAGGTTCAAAATCGCGCGGATTGAAGAGCGGTTGAATCTGGCCGCTCGCGTCCGCGCCGCTGGTTCGCTCGGCCTTCGCCAAATTGCAACCCGGGCAACTGAGCGCGAGATTGGCCAGCGAAGTTTCGCCGCCCTGACTCTGCGGCAACACGTGTTCCACGTGAAATGTAACACCGGTAGCGGCTTGCAGCAGCCGGCAATACTCACAGGCGCCGCCGGCGCGAGCTACAACCAACTGACGGAAAGATCCCGCCTGCGCCATGGCTCAGCGTCCAACGGGTTCGCGCTGAACCCACACCGTGACCGGCACGCCGTTCGGGATCGCGCGCTTGCCGTTGCCCCGCGCGAATCTCGCGAGCCGCTTTGTGTTGGCAACCATCAGTCGTTCCGCTTCCACGACGAGTTGCTCAAGCCGCTCTTTTTCCTTGGGCGTAATTGTTCCTTCACTGTTTTTGTCGAGCAACGCATCCAAACGCCGCTGTTTGGCGGCCGGAAGTTTTTCAATCCTTGGCGGAGGTGATTTCTTCATGATGTCCGGCCTCGGCGGCGACTCGGAAGAACGAACCTGTGCTATTTCATGATAACACTGGTCGGATTAGCCGACCACCGCATCATCGGAAATGACGGTCCGCTTCGGCGAAGCCGAACCGGACCTGGGCTGGCCGGGCTCGTCGCATCGGCGTCGACGCTTTTCGACGGCGGATCGGCCAGCGGGCGGATCGGCTATCCGGTGCGGTCACGGAAAATGCGCCCCAGCAAGTACGCCGATCCAATGCACACGGCCACCGTCAATGGAATCAGCACATACCAGAAGTGGGCCAAGAATCCGGCGCAGTCCAGACGAAGGTGCATTCCGGGTGTGACCCGCATTCCAAAGTCCGTGTATTTCATCGTGTCCAGATCGA
>JBGQCZ010000876.1:0-2327 GCA_041495645.1 Gemmataceae bacterium
GCAAGAGGGAATGTATCGTCCCGACCAATTGCAACGGTGCCATTTCCGGGCGGACCGAATGTGGCTCGGCCTGGCGGGCCGGGAATGCCGGGACCCGGTGGCGCAGGCGGTCAACCGGAAGTTCAGCAAGCCAGCTCGGTCCATTTGGCCGATACGCGGCCATTGATCGGCCCCAATTCCGGAAAATTCACGAAGAGGCCCTCCGACGCTGCACCACCGAGCGCGCCCAACGGCCAGTTAGCGCGCGACGTTCTCGATCGCGTGAAGCGCGCGACCGTTTACATCCGCGTGACGAGCACGGACGGCAAAGGGCTCAGCAGCGGCAGCGGTTTTTTCGGCGGCAGCAAGGATCTCGTGCTCACCAACGCGCATGTGGTTGGAATGATGCAATCCGAGGCGGCGCCGAGCCAAATCGACGTGGTGCTCCACAGCGGCGAAACCAACGAAACGACTTTCGTGGGCGAAGTGTTGACCGTCGATCGCGGTTCCGACCTGGCGGTGTTGCGCGTGAAAGCCCAGGCGGGAAAGGGGAACTTGACCCGGCCCGACCCGCTCACCGTCGCCCCCGGCTACCCGCAAGAGACGCAACAAGTATTCATCTTCGGCTTCCCATTGGGCGAACAGCTCGGCAAGGCCATCACGGTAGCGCCGTCGTCCGTTTCCAGCTTGCGCAAGGATCCCGAAGGCGCGCTCGATCAAATCCAGGTCAACGGCGGCATGCACCACGGCAATTCGGGCGGACCAGTGGTTGACGCGGCGGGCCGTCTCGTGGGCGTTGCCGTGGCGGGAATCGAAGGCACACAGATCAATTTCGCGGTGCCCGCCGAGCGCGTCGGCAACATCTTGGACGGACGACTGGCCACCATCACCACCGGCGAACCGGAAGTTCGCGGCGATCAGATCGTTGTCCCGATTGAGATCACTTCTCTCGATCCGTTGAGCCGCATCCGGGATCTAAAGCTCGATTGGTGGTGGGGCAATTCGGATATGAAAGTACCCGCCGCGATGGGAGCCGCCCCGCAGTTGGCCGGCCACTCGACCGCTCGAACCAGCATCTCGTTCAAGACAAATGCCCTGAATCGGTTCACCGCGGAAGTGTCGGTGCCGAAGTCGATTCCAGTCAACCAGCTTCTTTGGGTCCAACCGCATTACAACTCGGCCGACGGACGCGTCTACATGCAGGGCGTGGAAAAAGAAGTGGAAGCGCCGCCCGAGGCACGCGGAACCACCCTCACCTACCGTCCGCAACTCGGTAATTCCACGGTCGACATGCAAAGCGCCAATCGCATCAACGCCAATGACTCAAAGGGCGAGGGCCACTCCGCCCTCTTCAACATTGTCACGACTCTTGCCGAGCAGACGACCCAGGCGACTCAGGAAGGCGCGTCCATGCAGGTCCGGTTCGGCAAGATCGAAATGGGCGTCAGCATCGACAATCGCCCCCCGCCCAGAACAAAGGCAGACGAGCAGGCATTTCAGAGCATCGGTAAGTCGGTCATCGACATGAACTACGATCGCCAGGGAAATGTCTCCTTCGGGCGACCGAACTTGAACGCGGTCCCGCAAGATCACCGCCCCGTGATCGAACTCACGACCATGCAAGTGGCCCATTCCTTGAACTTTGGTTCCATTCCGTTCCCCAACCGGCCCGTCACCGTCGGCCAAACCTGGCAGGGCCAACGGCAACTGCCGATTGCCGCCGGCGAAAACAACTTCCTGCTCGCGGTCGACCTCACCTACACGTACAAGGGAATCCGCATGGTCAACGGCCGGGAAATGGCGGAGATTTCGCTCGCGGGACGCGTGGACAACCCCGGGTCCGTATCGGGCACCGCCGTGGGCAAAGTGCTGGTGGACGTAGCCGCCGGCCGCGTCGCCAAGGCCCACGTCGTCGTCCTGTCCACGATGTCGTTCCGCCTTCTCAACGAATCCCTCCAAGCCCGCAGCCATCTCACCGTGAAGTGGACACGGCGATAACGCGATAGTCCGGACACCGAACCGACCAACTCCGAAGACCAAAGAACGTTCCTTTGGTCTTTGAGATTAGGTTGGCGGACCACTGGGGACAATGCTCTTTGCAGAAAGGTAATTGCTCTGTGGAGGGATGATAACGCTTTTCGCCGAAAGGTAATCGTTGCTCTTCGGAGGGAGGAGGGCGCTTTTCGCCGAAAGGTAATCGTTGCCCTTCGGAGGGATGAGACCGCTTCTCGGTGAAAGGTAATCGTTCGCTCGTGGCCTCGTGTGGGCGACCGTCAACGCATTAGGCTTCTGACTGTTTATTTGTTTCGTTGCTTGCTGTTCGGCGTCGGAACGGCTCATTGCCACTA
>JBGQCZ010000877.1:0-2326 GCA_041495645.1 Gemmataceae bacterium
GTGAAGTCCTCGGGTGCGTTTACGAAGGCGACGACGTGATCCGGTTTGATGCCGAGTTTCTTCGGCAGCGGCGTTCCCGAATAGCCAGCCATCGAATCTCTCCAAATGCCTGGAAATCACAACCCGCCGTCCGGCTTGAGCCGCTTCGCCAACGATGGGAATCTGGTCCGCAACTCGGCCACGCTCTTTGTAAAGAACACGATCACGTCCAACGACCCCGCTTTGGGCAATTCGGCGTGGACAATGACGCCATCGGGCAGGGGCGCCACCGCGGCAGTGAAGTCCTCGGGTGCGTTTACGAAGGCGACGACGTGATCCGGTTTGATGCCGAGTTTCTTCGGCAGCGGCGTTCCCGAATAGCCAGCCATCGAATCTCTCCAAATGCCTGGAAATCAGGCCGATACACCGCGAATTCGCTGCCGGGCTTCAATTGAACATAAGATACATTATCGGACGTCGGGCAATGAGCCCGAAAAGGCGTTCCAACTTCGACGTCCGATAAGATTCGTTATGTTCAATTAGTCATTTCGCCAAGCATTTCCTTGAGCTTGTGAGTTTTGCCCAATTCGCGTATCGTCCCGGCGATGGATCGAACGCGGCTGACGCTGATTTGCGATTGGGTCTGGTTGGTCGTCTTGGGCGTCGTGAGTTCGCTTTATGGCGGCGCCTCGGCCCAGCGAATTGGCCCGACATTCGACGAGCCGTTGTACGTGAAATGCGGACTCGAGCGTTGGCGCACGGGCAGCAGTTACGAGTTGATGCGCGTCGGCACCATGCCCCTCCCGGTCGACGTGGCCACCCTGCCGGTGGGCATCTGGGAGCGAGTTCGCGGTGAGCAATTCGACCCTACAGCCGACCTCGGCCGAATCCTACCGGTCGCGCGCATGGGCAGCCTGGCGTTCTGGTGGGTGCTGGTGATTTACGTCTGGCTGGCTGCCCGGCGGCTCGGTGGTCCGTGGGCGGGCCGGTTGTCGGCGGCGCTGTTGGCGACCGAGCCGAACTTGCTCGCGCACGCCAGTCTAGCGACCACGGACATGGCCCTAACCGCCATGTTTCTCATGTTCTGTTTTTATTTTCGCCTCGGTCGCGAAGGTTCATGGTGGAAGCGCGTCGCCGTTCCCGCACTTTGTTATGCGGCCGCAGTGCTGGCGAAGGCGTCGGCGTTGACGTTCGTCCCCATCTGCATGGTCGCAATCGAATTCGAACGGCTTTGGTCTGAATCTTCAACCTCTTGCCTTTGGGCGCGAGTGAAGGAAACAGCAACCGGAGTTTTCAGCCGCCGCAACTTCATCGACGCCGCGGTTATCGCTGCCATCGGCTGGACCGCCGTCTATCTGTATTGCGGCAGCGATTGGCAGCCGCACGACGGCTTGATGGCGGCGGCACACGCTCTACCCGAGGGAACTAAACGCGAAGTCGCGACATGGGCTGCCGAGCATTTTCGCGTCTTCAACAACGCCGGCGTCGCCATGTGGCGACAGATCCAACACAACGCCCAAGGACACAGCGTCTACCTGCTCGGCGAGACCGCACCTCGGGCCATTTGGTACTACTTCCCTGTCGCCTTGAGCATGAAAACCACGATTCCATTTTTGCTTTTGGCTTTGGGCCTTGCCTTGCTGCGCCCGCGAGCCTTGTGGAACTGGCCGTGTCTCGCCGCCGCCGCCCTCCTGGCCTTCAGCCTGACCTGCCGCGTGCAAATCGGGATCAGGTTCTTCCTACCCTTAATCGCTCTAGCCTGTATTGGAATGTCGGTAGCGCTGGTCCAGGCTTGTCGTGAAGCATCCGCTGGCCGGCGTCGGCTGGTTGCGGCTGCGGCCACTCTGTTGGTCGGCTGGTCGGCGATCGAATCCGCGTTGGTTTGGCCGAACGCGCTGTGCTTCACCAATGAGCTTTGGGGCGGAACTTCACGCGGATTCGAATCCCTAAGCGACTCGAATTACGATTGGGGGCAAGGGTTGCCCGAATTGGCGGATTGGCCGAGCGCCAATGGCGCGCTGGAAGTCGCAGTCTGGTATTTCGGGACCGATCCGGCCGTGCATTCGCTGCCCTTTCGAGACGTGGGCGCGGAGGTCATGGCAAGCACGGATGAACGACAGTTGCGTTCCGCGGTCGGAAGCCGATACTTGGCCGTCGGCACGACCTTGCTTTACGGCAGCTATGTGAACCCGGAGAAATGCGAGATTCTGAAATGGCTGCGAGCGCAACCGCCTATCGCCCGCACGCAGACGTTTTTGATCTTCGACTTGCAAGGCGACGATTCAATCCCGAAAGCGGTTGCCGCGCTACCCTAAACTCACGCAGAGGCGCGGAGATCGCAGAGAAA
>JBGQCZ010000878.1:0-2325 GCA_041495645.1 Gemmataceae bacterium
GGTTTTGCGGTCCATTCTGGAAGCGCCGGTCAAGTCGCCGGATGAACTCTATCTAGCCGTTCAGACCATCGATTGGTCCCAATTCATGACGCCAGACCACACTCTGGCCGTGGATTGCAATGTCCGCGATTCGGCCATCACCCATTCCCAATATGCGGCCCGGCGGGTCAAGGATGCCATTTGCGATCAGTTCAAAGCCAAATGCGGGCGGCGGCCGAGTGTCGATCCCGAAACACCGATGGTCGGGCTGAACCTTCATGTCTTTCAAGACGTCGCCACCCTCAGCCTCGATGCCTCCGGCGAGTCGTTGCACAAGCGGGGTTATCGGCCGATCCAGACCAAGGCACCGCTGAACGAAGCGCTTGCCGCCGGATTGATTCTGCTGAGCGGTTGGGACGGCACGACGCCGTTTGTCGATCCGCTCTGCGGTTCGGGCACGTTTCCCATCGAAGCGGCCTGGATCGCCTTGCGCAGGCCACCGGGTTTGACTCGGAAGCGGTTCGGTTTCCAGGGTTGGCTCGACTTCGATGTCGGGCTTTGGGCGGCGATCCGCGACGAGGCCCGTGCGGCGATGTTGAAGTCACTTCCCGCACCGATTGCCGGTTCCGATTTGCGGGCCGATGCCGTTGAATTCTCCCGAACCAATGCCCGGGCCGCGGGAATGGGCCATTTGCTCGAATTCGCGCGGCGCGACGTTTGCGATTTCCGTCCCCCCGACGGGCCGCCCGGCACGCTCATCTGCAATCCGCCCTACGGCGAACGCATCGGCGAAGAGAAAGATCTAATCGATCTTTATCGGACGTTGGGTAAAGTGTTCCGGGAGCGTTGTGCCGGTTGGCGGGCGTTTGTCTTTACCGGCAACGGCGCCCTAGCCCGGCGGATCGCGGTGCCGGTCGCGGAGCGGGTCCATCTCTTCAACGGCCGCATCGCCTGCCAATTGCTGCGCTACGCGCCGGCGTGATTCCACGCTCATTCGGCAGATTCGCGATTCCCCGCACGTCTCCCCGAGCCACTTGGGAAACTCTGGCAAGCACGCGAAATTCTAACGGTCGGGCAACCGATTCATTCTGGTAGATATACGACCAGGGAGCGGACGCCTTCACCGTTCGCGAACGAGCCCATCCATGAAAACGATCATCATGACGCTCAGCCTGCTGTTAGTTGCTTCGACCCCTATCGAAGCGAGTGATTCGCCGGTGGTAATCCGCGGCGCCGAAGCCACCCTGGCTCGCGGCGGGCCGCTTTCGGCAACCCCATACAATCCGTTTGGATCGAACGGTCCGGATGCGCGGTCTGCTCAACAGCAGACCGTCGCCAGCGCCTATTCCATGATCCGCTATCAGACTCAGGCGCAACCGTCACAACCCGTGCCGGACCTTCTTCCCGCCGCGCCTTCACGCGTCGCCGCCGCTCGTCCGCCGATCCGCCAAAACAAGCCAAGACCAACTCATTTGCCCTGACGGCTCATGAATCGTTCGACACGAACTGCACGTTCCACGACAGCGGGCAGCCGTCGCGGTAGGGCATGACTCCGTGGAACTGGCGTTTCTCGCGGCCAAAAACCAATGGCAGAAAATGGCGGTCGCCTTCCCACAACGGCAGATCAAGGATTCGATCGACCTCATGCCAACCGAGCGTGCCCTCGGCATTGGCGGCGAGAGGGTCGCCATGCCAGCGGTCGATACGAAAAATGAACCCGAACCAATCCTCACCGTGCTTGCCGAAGCCGGGCCAACTCACTGTACCACGGAGCATCATTTCGTCGCACTCGAGCCCGGCTTCTTCGCGAATCTCTCGTCGCATGCCGGTCACCACGTCTTCGCCGGGTTCGAGTTTACCGCCGAGTCCATTGAATTTGCCTGCATGAAGATCGCCGGGACGGGTCGTCCGGTGAATGAGCAACACGTGCCTGCCGTCCGGCGACATGACGTAACCCAGCGTAGCCAGAATCGGCGTAAACGGCATGATGATCGTACCCGGAGATTCCTCAACACGGCAGTCAGGGCGTCAAGCAGTCGCGTGAATGTATCCCTAGCAGTCCGATCAACTTACTTGACAATTCCGCTGCCGGGAAAAATTTAGTATTGTGGACATTTTGGGACATTTTGGGACACCCCCAAATAGGATTTTTTCTCCGCAGTGCCAATTGGCGCCATTTAGTGACATGGGTCTCACCGTGTTGTTCACGACAACTCAATCACGCCGACACTCGGCGCGCCCCACAATCCCAAGTCACCAATAGCCCTTCGGCGGCACACTTGCCGCGGCAGACCTTTAATGCATCATTCCGTGACATGAACGGAAACCTCCAACCAAACTACAAAA
>JBGQCZ010000879.1:0-2319 GCA_041495645.1 Gemmataceae bacterium
CGCACTTCGAGAAGATGCTCTACGACAATGGCCAATTGGCCGAGATTTATGCAAGGGCTTATGAAACCGACCCGAAACCGCTTTATGCTCGCACGATCCGCACGACGCTCGATTTCGTGCTGCGTGAATTGACGGCGCCCGAAGGCGCGTTCTATTCCGCGTTGGACGCCGACAGCGAGGGCGAAGAGGGCCGGTTCTACGTTTGGACTCCGAAGGACCTCGAACAAGCGCTGCCCAACAAGGACGAACTCGATTTCGCCCGGCAGTTGTTTGGCGTCAGCCAGGGCCTGAATTTCGAAAAGAAATACTCGATTCTCACCATGCCCGAATCCGCGTTCGAACACAAATGGACCGACGTCAAAGTCGCGGAGAAGATTGAAGTCGTTCGCAAAAAGCTGTTCGATATCCGGGCCAAACGCGAGCGGCCTTTTCTCGATACGAAAATCCTGACCGCGTGGAATGGCCAAATGATCGCCGGGTTCGCGACGGCCGGCCGCGCGTTGAAGGAGCCCAAATACACCCAAGCCGCGGCCAAGGCCGCCGATTTTGTTCTCGCCAACTTGCGCACCAAGGACGGCCGGCTGTTTCGCACTTACATGACCATCGACGGCAAAGGCCAGGCCAGGCTGAACGGCTATCTCGACGACTACGCATTTCTCGTTCACGGACTGCTCGCGCTGCACGACGCCACGAACGAAAAGCGCTGGCTCGATGAAACGAAAACTCTGACAGATGTAATGGTGAAATGGCACCTCGACGAAAAAGCGGGCGGCTATTTCTACACGTCAAATGACCACGAAAAACTCTTTGCCCGGTCCAAGGACCAGTTTGACGGCGCTCAACCCTGCGGCAACAGCGTGGCGGCGCGCAACTTGGTTCGGCTTCATGCGAAGACGGGCGATGCCAAATATCGTGACCTGGCCCAAAAGAGCCTCGAAACTTTTGCCGGCCCGCTCAAGGCCAACCCGTCGGCGATCACCATCATGCTGGCGGCGCTCGGCGAATACCTGGAAGCGAAGGCCGGAACGACCGAACAGAAAGACGATCTGTCGAAACCGGGCGGCAAAGCGACTACCTCTGATTCCGTGGTCAAAGTCACTTCCGCCGCGGAAAAGCCCGACGCCAACGGGAAACAAGTGGTGACCATTACGTTGGCGATTGACGATGGCTGGCACATTTACGGCAACCCGGTGGGCAGTTCCGAACTGGTCGCGGGTTCGGAAACGACCGTCAAGGTTTCGGGGAAGGGCAAGCCAAAACTCGCGGCGGTGGTTTATCCCAAAGGCAAGTTGACGAAGGAAAAAGTGGCCAACGAGGAGATCGAGTACTTCATTTACGAGGGCAAGATTCAAATCAAGGCGACGATCCAGCGAGTGGCCGGCGACAAGGAGTCGGTGGAACTGTCGGTCAACTTCGGCGCTTGCAAGTCGGGCAAGGCCGGGGTATGCCTGAAACCTTCCGAGGTGAAGCTCAAGGTGCCGTCATCTTGAGACTGGACTGCGCCCGTATGATGGATTGGAGCCCGACTCTTAGGCCAAAGGAGAAAGTGATGCACCTGACTCTTGAATACTGCGCGGTTTGAAACTACGAACCGAAAGCCGTCAGTTTGACGAGCAAGATTCTCAGTGAATTCAAACAGCGCATCTCCGACTTGAAGTTGATACCCGGCAAAGGCGGATGCTTTGAACTGACCGCCGACGGCGATCTGATCTACTCAAAGCTCAAGACCGACCAGTTCCCGGACGAGCAGAAGATTCTTCAAGTCCTGGAGAAGAAGCTGAAGTAGCGTGCGGATCGGGAGCACGCAATCAATCGACCGCGTGCTCCCGAATTTCCGATTTCACATCGAGTACACCTCAATTGCCGGCTTCCCGGCCCTTTCCCGCATCCGCTGGCCATCGGGAATCAGCAAGACAATTCGCTTCGCACCGCGAGGTTCGCCAGGCTGCAAAGAGTAGTACTTGTCCAAGTAGGTGGGATTCGCATGACACGCTTCGACGATTTGGTTGAGCGGTCCTTCGTCAAGAACTTTGGCGACCAGTGCCGACTCGAGCACCACCTGCAACGTCGTGAATGGATTCGCTTCCAGGATTTCACGAATCGTTGCTGCGATCCTCGGACTGTAAGCAATCAGAGTGCTCGATTTCGTCCACAAGGTGAACGCTTGGCGGCGGCGATTGGTTGGAATCGACGGAGACTCTTCGCCTGTGTCGAAATCGATTCGTTGGATCGAGTCGGGATGCAAGCCTTCCAAGACCGGCGGCGGAGGGGCGTCGAAGTCGATTTCAAAGACGTCCTGCACCTCCTGCATGAGCGCGA
>JBGQCZ010000880.1:0-2313 GCA_041495645.1 Gemmataceae bacterium
CCCTTCGGGCTGGAGCCGGCGTCGTAATACGGGGCGCGCTCGGTGATAACGAAGGCGTCGGGAAACACTCTGCAGAATTCGGCGAGGTCATCTTTGCCCGAACATCGCATGTGCTGCGCGGCGATTTGCCGATTCCGCCACAGCACAAATGGTTGACTGCCCTTGGAAATGCCTTTGGCTTCCAGAGTCTCCGGTTTCGCAGTCAGGTCTTTCCGCAATCGTGTTACGAGGTCGCGCAATCGTTCGCATTCTTTCCGGACTTCTCCCTGCGTCGCCACATCGTCTGCCAGTTTCCGCCATTGCGCCTGAACCTCCGCAAGCGGACCGGACGTTGCCTGAGATTCGGTCATGATCGCCAAAATCGTTGCGAGGTACTTCGAACTAAGCTTGGCTTCGTCGGCAATTTCGCGCAAAGTCGCTTTCGGCTTGCCCAAAGCCTCGCGATGCTTGAAACGCCAAGCGGCCAGGAAATAGTCGGCGTAATCGACCCGATGGCGATCATAGAAGGCGATGATGCGTTGGACGCAATACTTGTCGCGATCGGTATCAGTAACGGCCGGATGCGGGGCGAAGACGAAACCTTCCGGCTTGAGGACGAGATGGTCGGCAACGTGCCGTGCGGCAGCCAGGTATTTCTTGAGCAGCGCCGGCGAGATGGTGAGCGATTCGCCGGAGTTGTCGAACCCGGCTTCATTCGCGGGATCGACGGGAAACTCGCGGGTCGGGCGGATATCGACGCCGGTCAAATCGCGGATCGTATTATCGAACTCGAAGTTGCTCAGGCGCCGGGCGAGCACACGCCCGGGATCGCCGGTATTCCGCTTGGCTTCCTGTTCGCGGGCGTCGCGAAGCCAATCGAGTACGGCCCGGCGTTCGTGCGCGCTCGGTTTCCTCTGCGCTTTCACCGGCGGCATTTCCTCCGCTTCAAGCCGCTCGATCACGGTTGTCCAGATCTGCTCGTTCTTGAGCACTGCTGCTGGTGAGGTGTAGCCGCTCAAATTGAGTTTTGCTTCTTGCTTTGTTTCGCCGTGACACGTCAGGCAGTAATTCTTCAAAAAGGGCGCGACCACGTCGGCAAATCGGCGATCCAGAGACGGCTCAGGAGGATCGCCGGCGTTCGTGGCGGTGACAACGCCGAGCAACAAAATAGCGCCAACATAGCTTGCTCGCCAAGCGCTGGAGTATGCCTGCGTACGGTGTTGACGAGTTATTTTCATTGGTCGTGTCAGTATTGCGGTTGCGGTGCGAGGCATTTCAACCTGATTATGCCGTTTCTCGATTCAAACTACAAGCCGCCGATCGCGCCTTTGGCGCGGGAATCCGGGCGTCCCATGTCGTAAGATGAATGCAGACTTCAATCCTACCATTCCAACCCATGCGGAGCGCATCATGGCCGGGTTCCTTCGTCGCCGAATCGGCTTGCCGTTGAGTTTGCTGCTCGTTTGCTTTTCGTCGGGACTGGCCGCCGAGAACGATGTCAGTGTTTCGCGCTTGCGGAAAGACCTCCAGTATTTGACGAGTGACGAGTGCGAAGGGCGCGGAGCGCAAACCAATGGCATCCACAAGGCGGCCGATTACATTGCCGGTGAGTTTCAACAGCTTGGGCTGAAGCCTGGCGGCGCGAATGGCACCTATTTTCAGCCGTTCAAGATGCGGACCGGACGGGCAACGCTCGGCGCCACGAATCGCCTTGCGATGAAGGGTTCGCTCGGTCAGGAACTGGAACTCAAACTCGACACGCATTTCCGGCCACTTGGCATGTCCGCCGTCGGAAAGGCTTCGGCTCCAATAGTGTTCGTGGGGTACGGATTGAGCGAGAAGGACTTGGGATACGACGATTACAAAGGCATCGACGCGGCCGGGAAAATCGTGGTCGTGTTGCGCAAGACCCCGCCATTGGACCGGAATGGGACTCCGTTCGGCGGCGGCCGAAACAACCAAATTGGTTCGCTCACCAGCAAACTGTTGACCGCACAGCAACACAAAGCCGCTGGTGTGCTTTTCGTCAACGATCGCGATACCGCCAAGAAGGCCGACGCATTGATGGCATTCGAATACACGGCACAGGAAGAGCCGTCCGTTGATATCCCATCAGGTCAAATCTTGCGCTCACAGTTGGAGGCCATGTTGCAGTCGAGTGTCGGAGGCGAGCTGAAGGCAATTGAGCAGGAAATCGAAAGCAGCGTTTCTCCGCATAGTGTCTTGCTGACCGGTTGGTCGGCTTCGATGGACGTGCAAATCACGCGAAAGACGGTCGAAGTCAAGAACGTGGTCGGGATTCTGGAGGGACGAGGCCCGCTTGCCAAGGAAATC
>JBGQCZ010000881.1:0-2309 GCA_041495645.1 Gemmataceae bacterium
GGATCAACGGTGCTGTAACACACGGTTCTTCACGACACTGCGGACCCCGGCGGAGGTTGGTGCGGGGAAGGCAACAGTCGTCTTGACATTCCCGGCGTGGACCGACGTCAAGGTCAGTCCCTGGGCCGGCAAGTTGGACGTGGTTGATACTGCCTCCCCGGGCAAGTGACTCCACCGCCCATCAGGGACATTGAAGTTTGGGGCCGAACCGCTGGTATGTAGCCAATAGCATTAAAAAATGATCGTACCGGTCGCCTTCGGGGAAGATGCGGGGTGAGACGATTGCGGAAATGACGACTGCGGCGGTCGGAAGTCGAATTCAGCGGCTGATGCGCAGGCCGCCGCCTTTGAGCAAAGCTTCAACTTCGTCGCGACTCACCCAGGCAAAATCGCCGGGTATCGAATGTTTGATCGCGCTCAAGGCCACGCCGTAGTCCAGTCCTTTCTGCACGTCGTTGTCGAGCAGACCGTGGATCAGCCCGGCCGCGAACGAATCGCCGGCGCCGAGGCGATCCACGATTTCGACCTCATACGAGCGCGTCTTGAAGATTTGGCCGGCTGAATAAGCGATAGCAGTCCAGGTATTGCGCCAGACCAGCGGGTTTTCCCGTAAGGTGATGGCGACCACTTTGACAGGAAATTCCTCGGTAAGCTTCCGCGCGACGGCTTCGTAATTCGAGCCTTTGATGCCGAACACTTTGTCCACGTCTTCTTCGGTGGTGATCAGCGCGTCGCACTGCTGCATCAATTCGCGCATGCAGCGGCCGGCGTCGGCGGGGGACCAGAGTTTGTTGCGATAGTTCAAATCGATGCTGGTGCGCAGGCCGGCGGCGCGGGCTGCCAATAATGCTTCGCGCGTGGTTTCGGCCGCCGATTGACTGAGCGCGGGAGTGATGCCCGTGACGTGAAACCATTTGGCGTTCGCAAATACCTTGGCCCAGGGTACCAGGCCCGGTTTGATGTGGGCGATGGCGGCGTCCTTGCGGTCGTACAACACGCTGCTGGCGCGCGGGGCCGCGCCGAACTCCAGAAAATACAGCCCGACGCGATCATCCTTGGTAAACAGCACGTGTGACGTATCGACGCCGGCTTCGCGAGCGCGATTGGCGATCAGCCGGCCGAGTGGATTGTCGGTGAGCCGCGAGACCCAAGCGCTGGTGTGGCCCAGCCGTGCCAGCGCGACCGCGACATTCAACTCAGCTCCGCCGACCTGCACATCTAGTGTTTGCGCCTGTTCCAGCCGCCGGTAATTCGGCGGACTGAGCCGCACCATCGCTTCGCCGAACGTAACAATCTCTGCCATCATTGCATCCGATTTTGTCCGCGGGTATTCTTGACGATGTCGATGAATTGCCGCGCCAGGTCGCGGATGCGGTCGAAATTGCCGGCAGCGACGGCCTTGGGTTCCACGAGTTGTCCGCCGACACCCAGGCAGCAAGCGCCGGCTTTGAGGAACTCGGCGGCCGTGTTCAGATCGACGCCGCCGGTGGGCATCACGCGAATTTGCGGCAGCGGGCCGCGCAACGCCTTGAAAAACGCCGGGCCGACCACGTCCGCCGGAAACACTTTCACCACGTCGGCGCCCGCTTCCCACGCCGTCAGAATCTCGGTCGGCGTGAACGCGCCCGGCAACACCGCTTTGTCGTAGCGATGGCAGACGCGGATCACGTCGAGGTTGAGTGTCGGCGAGACGATGAATTCGGCGCCGGCGAGGATGGCGGCCCGGGCGGTCTCCGGGTCGAGCACGGTGCCGGCGCCGAGCAATATCTGGTCGCCTAACTGTTGGCGAACCTGGCGGATCACTTCCAGCGCATTGGGCACACTGAAGGTAATCTCCATGACCGTGACCCCGCCCGCGGCGAGAGCCTTGGCGACCTCGATCAGTTGATGGCTGTCGGGAGAGCGAACCACGGCGACAATGCCTGCGTCCAGCATGCGATGAAGTTGCTCGGTGCGGCTCATGGGGAGGATTGTAGAGACTCGGCAGGCAACCGGAGGTTAGCCGGACCATTCAAAGATGAAGCAGCCACGGGTGAAACACAGCGTGGCACAGCCGCAACCGAAGGGAAGAATGATGATTGCTCCCCGGAGTGGATTGATGGTTCGCAGCCTCGATCTAATCCAAAGGAGCAGCCATGAAGTCCTTTCTACAACGATTCGGCGCGGTCGTCCTTGGGGTTCTGATGGGCATTGACCGCTGGCGGTTTCGCGGCAGCAAACGGATGCTGTGCTATCCCGAAGACGAAGAAGCTGGAGGTGCGTGTCGAGCCGGGGAAGTGCCTGCATTACTCGTAGGCATCATCATTTCA
>JBGQCZ010000882.1:0-2308 GCA_041495645.1 Gemmataceae bacterium
CGAGCAGTCCGGGATCCTGGGTGCGGCGGACGATGCTGGTGTAAACGTTACGGGCCTCGTCCGACTTGAGCAGTTCCGCCGATTGGTCCTTGCCGTTGACCGACATGCTGAACTTGTTGACACTGGCGCCCTTGGGGATCGGGAAGATATAGGTCGCCTCGAGCTGGCGGTTCGTGTGGTTGCGGAAGACCTGTTCGATCTTGGTGATCGCCACCTGTTCCTCGATGGCGATCTGGACTCGATGGTGGACCATCGCCAACGGCGGCAGGGTCTTGTCTTCGGGAATGAGCAGGCCGTGGGCATTGACCTGGGCCGCACAAACAACGGCCAACATGCAGGCGGAGAGCGCGTAGCGCATGAGAGATTCCTCGGTACGGGGACCGGTTCTATTCCTGTCTGAGACTATAAACGAGACAGGGGCCTATTTCGATTGCGCTTTTATGTGAAGTTACAGAGCCGATACGTGGAATAGGCGAACGGTCAAGGGCTCCTTAGTCTGGTGGCTTGGGTGCCGTAAACCGTTGCTGGGAGACGCGATGAACCGCAAGCATCTCATCTGGTTTCCCATCGTTGCGGTCTGCCATGCGCAAATGGCGAGTGGCGTTGCCTTGCTCGCATTTGTTCTTGGTCTTGGCATTGGCGCTCCCAATTGGGTCATCTCGCTGCTGTTCTATCCATTTTGGTTCCCTTTGATGCTCATCGAAAAAGCAGGTGTCAACGTACATCCATTCGACGGTGCAAGGTCGATCATTATGAACAGCCTGTGCTGGACCGCCATCATGTACCCGGCGTGGGTTCTCACTCGAACTGTCAGAAGCAGAGTTATTGCCTGGTGCATGGGGGTCCTGCGCCCAGCAAGGAAATTGACACCGCCGGTCGTTTGGTGGGTGGCATTTGCAATTCTGGGCTCAATGGTTGGCGTTGCGAGTGGCTATCTCTTGGCAGTGGCGAGCACAAGTGCCAGGATATCAAGCAATCAACAGGATGAGGAAATCACCATTCGCCTTCTTGAAATCGATGTACATAGCGAATCGGGGCCGCACGGATTCGCGGGGCCTGTCATGCGCGAATGGTACCGACGGGTGCGGAGATCCTGTGCGGCAATTGGATTTGTTGTCGGGAGTTTCCTAGCCCCCGCCGCTACTTGGCTGATTCAGTGCGAAAGGAAAATGAATCTCACTCGCCAAACACCTCCTCCAGCGACCGCCGCATCACACCCGCGTCCGGCTTGATCCCGGTCCAATACTCGACGCCGATCACTCCCTGATTCACGAGCATGCCCAGGCCATCGATGACGGTGCAACCGCGTGCCGCGGCGTCGCGGATCAATCGCGTTTTCGGTGGATTGGGGATGACATCGGCGACGATCATTCCGGTCTTCAACGAGTTCACATCCAACGCAAGGCGGGCATCGACGTCTGGAAAAAGCCCAATTGACGTGGCGTTGATAACGACATCGGTGCCGGCCGGAATTGCGAAATCTCCTTTCCACGGCACGAAATCGCAGGCGACTTTCGTCTTCGTCGATAGCAATTGCTGAAGTTCGCGACCGCGTTGTTCGCCGCGATTGACAATCGTGATCCGCTTTGCGCCCGCCAGTGCCATCTCGACGCCAATTGCTCGCGCCGCCCCGCCCGCTCCGAACATGACCGCTCTCTTGCCTTTCGGATCGGTCATTTCGCGAAGCGCCGTCACGAAGCCTTTGCCGTCGGTGTTTTCGCCGATGAGCTTATCGCCGCGACGGACCACGCAATTCACCGCACCCATCAGCGACGCGGATTCGCCGAGCCCGTCGAGGTGCGGGATGACGGCGACTTTGTGCGGGATGGTGCAATTGAAGCCGGCGAAGCCCATCGCTCTGGCCCCGCGAACGGCCTCGCCCAAATGAGCCGGGTCCACTTCAATGGTCAGGTAGCGCCATGCAAGGCCGTGATGCCGATAGGCCGCTTCAATCATTGCTTGCGTCGGGTTCTCGGCGACTGGCTTGCCGAAGCAGGCGGTTAGTTCTTGCTTGAAGTTGAGTGCCTTGGCCATGCGATTGCTCCAATCGGCGTGATCTGCGGATAAGATATCGCCGCAGTTCATTCCTGGGAGACAATATGGCGGAGAAGAAGCCCGACGTGGTGATCGTGGGCGGCGGCTTTGGCGGGTTGTACGCGGCCTTGACGCTGAATCGCGCCCCGGTCAACGTCACGCTGATCGATCGGCGAAATTTCCATTTGTTTCAACCGCTGCTCTATCAGGTGGCGACCGGGGCCTTGTCGCCCGCCAATATCGCCGCCCCGCTGCGCGGCATCCTGCGGCGGCA
>JBGQCZ010000883.1:0-2282 GCA_041495645.1 Gemmataceae bacterium
CCGGTGATCGCCGACATCGTGTGGCCGGCCGAGGAACTCTGATGCTGCCGATTCACGTAGACCCTGGTTCATCTTCCGCTTCGCCGACCACCGGATCATTCGCCGATTCCATCTAAATAGAAGGCGTCGAGACCGGGCGGCATATCTCGGTGTTCAAGATCGATGCCGGCACCGGCGAGCGACTGGACCTACCGGCGACGGCGACCGTGGGGAAAAGCGGCTGGCTGGGTGGACCTTCCGCAACCGATTATGATGCGAGCCGGTGAAGCGTTCATCGCTGTGCCGGAACAAACGGGCTGACCAATGACCTGAATTGGTGTTCGTGGCGAATCAAACGCAGTACATTCTGCTGAGCAACACTAAGTCGCTTTCTACCAGCGTCATGTATGGCAAAGGGCCGCGATTCCCCGTGCGCCGTCGGTTCGTACCCATCGACGGTGAAAAAACCAATGGGGTTCCATGTCGGAATACCTGCGCCGTACGCGCTCCATCGCGAAGTTCGCCGGCACGCGAAGGGCCGATTTTGGCCGTACGATACCATGTGGCCGAATCACCGTGACGGTTCGCAATGTTCACGCCGAAAGATTGGCGCAAATGGCAGCGCGCCGTTGCCCATTTGGCGCTGGAACCGCACGACGTTTCCCGCGCCGGTCCGCATCCCGATTCCGCCCTACCGCGCACCATCAGCGATTCGGTTCGCGGCACGCGCGAATCGCTGCACTTGCTGTTGCGTTCGCCGTTGAATGAAGATTGGACCGACAGCGAAGGAACTGTCCGCTCTGTCGGCGCGGGGACCATGCCGAAACCGCGCTAACTCAGAACACAATCAAACAATCGCGCCGCGCGGCCGAATAGTTCGGCCGCGCGTTTTTTTGCGCGCTGGGTTCGCCGGTGACCGTCAACACCGGTCGTGGAGTGCTACCCATGTTCAAACCAAAATGCAAGCGGGTCGCGAAGTATCGCCGGTTGTGGCGGGAACGGATGGCCCAAGCCGGTTGGGAGCGTGTGGTGCGGGTCTGCAAGTCGGCCGCGCGATGGTTTCATGCCGTGTGTCAGCGCGGGGACCAAGCCGAAAATAACGCTTGTCACAGTTCGACTATTGCTAACCGGCGCGGGATTGTCGCCGGCCGGTTTTTTTGCACCGGTTTAGCTGACGACCGCATATGCCGGCGGTTCTGGGAGTGTGGCCGGGATCTGGCACGGACTTGGCGGATTTGAGCTCGTCAATGAATCGCCCCCGGGAGTGATGCCATGAGCAACCTTACTGCTGAGCAACTTGACGAACTGACTGAACGGCTCGAATGGCAGTGCGACGAGGTAGCCAACGCCCTGGCCGCCGCACTCGCAGAGCGGCAGAAGTGCCAACGCGAGGTCCGCTGCAACTGTGTCCCCCAACTCATCGGCGATGAGGAATACCACGCCGACAACTGCGCCAGTTTCGACGAATCGACACCGTTCTAACCCGAAATTCAACGGCCCACTTGGAGGCAATGATCGATGGAATTGGGCGACAAGAGACGAGGATCGCGCTTGGAGTGCGTACACGGTGCAGCGCGGGCAAGTCCACGTGAGCCGGCTTAGACCTATACACATCCCACCCTGATTGGGACGGGACATGGCTCACGGGTCGTGCGCACGTTGGGGTTCCTGTTCGTCGCCTACGCCGAGGGGGACGACCGGCGAGCAGGAAGGCGATCACGTGAGGGTCGAAATCGTTTGGGATACGGGACTCAATAACCACATGGCTCGAATCGTCGGCTGAAACCGGAGAATTCCATTCTTCCGATCGCAAGCTGCGCGGGACGTTCCCGCGCAGCTTTTTCGTTTCCCTTTTCAGGGAGTGTGCAATGGCGATGGAAAAACGTGTCTCATTTTCGAGCGGGCGCGGGTGCAGTCACGGTCGAAACCCGCGAGGAGAATCGCTTCCTGCTCGATCTTGCTGGCCGAACTGCCTGACGGGACGCAGGACTTGACGTGCGCCGCGCCGTCGGGCGATCTGCGCGAGGCCCGCACTGGCTCCGTGGAGCAACAAAACTCCTGGATGTCCTATATAAACGCCCGATCTCAGCTGTGCCCACATGGCGAGATTTCTTGACCTTGCTGACGCCCACGATGTCGGCTTTGGTGGTCGTGATGTTGCCGTTCAATTGCCATCACCCACCCCGGCCACTTGGGGAGGTGTAGCAGCGTGGAATCCCTCCAACTCGGGGAGTCAGACCGGCAATTTTTATTGGGCCGGTGATTCTTGGGATTCCAACCAGCCGGCCAATGTCGGCAATTTC
>JBGQCZ010000884.1:0-2280 GCA_041495645.1 Gemmataceae bacterium
ATACTTGAGTACACTATATCGGCAAGTCGTCCAAGCGCCTCGCGTGCGCGTATATCTTGGAGGGCACGTCGTGATTACTTCAATTCTGGTTTTGGGGATCGGCTCGTTCCACAACTCAACCCACAACTCAATTGCAAACTCAACTGCAAACTCAGCTCACTCCCCAACTCACCACTCAATCCGCCACTTGGCAACCACCACCACCACTTTCCCAACTAAGTTTTTGAGGGCATCGGGGGCGAGCGGGAAGTCTGGGTGGGGCAAGGAGATGCGTCCAGAAAGCGAGAATTGCGCACACGGGCAAAAGTTGGATTTAGTTTGGTTCGGGGGTGGTTGGTCGAAGTCATTTTGGCGGCGACTTGGCCACGACTCGTTTCTTGATGAGCGGGCAACCCTTGGTCTCCAAGGCTGCCATCGACGGGGCGCTCCGCCGCCGCGCTGGGTTAATCCGTGGCTATCCCTTAGAATACGATCGCCAGAGCGCATCGATCGGATGCGCCACCCACATGTTCGGCGCGTGTTTTCGCAAATGCCGCGATACTTGCAGCAGGCAGCCGACGTTGCCGGTGAGGACCGCTTCGGCCCCGGTTTCGAGAATGTTCTTGGCCTTTCGCTCCCCGAGGCGTTCGGCCATTTCGGGTTGGGTCAGGTTGTAGCTGCCGGCGGCGCCGCAACAAATCTCCGTCTCGTTGAGCGCGACAAGTTCCAGGCCCGGGATCATTTCCAGCAATTGCCGCGGCGGTTTGCGAATCTGTTGCGCGTGGCACAAATGGCATGCGTCGTGGTAGGTGGCCTTCAAGTTCAGCGGGTACGTGGGCTTGATCGGCCCGAGTTTCATCAAGAACTCGCTGACATCCTGCACTTTGCCTGCGAACGCCTCACCTGCGGCCGCCAATTCCGAATGATGCGTGAGGTGTGCGTAGTCCTTGAGCATGGCCCCACAGCCGGCCGCGTTCACGACCACGGCATCCAGCGATTTCCATTCCTCCGAAGTGAACCCGAAGGCTCGCAGGTTGGCTTCGGCGAAGGCGACCGCCGGTTCTTCGACGCCCGCATGATAATGCAGCGCTCCGCAACAACCCTGATTTCGCGGCAGCCAAACTTCGCAGCCGTTCTTTTGCAGGACTTTCGCCGTGGCCAGGTTGGTCTCGGGATAAATCGCGTCAGCGACGCAGCCGAGAAACAAACCCACTCGCGCCCGCTTGGGTCCCTCGGCGGGCAACACTTCCGGCAACTTTCCGTAGTGTGGCTTCAATCGCGGCAACATGTCCTGCATTTGCCGCAGCGATTTCGGCAACAGCGAGATCAGCCCGGATTTTTCCAGGAATCGATCGATGCCGAGCGCTTGCATCCAGCGGGCCGGCATCAAGGCCAAGCGGTTGCGGCGTGCGTAGGGGAAGATGTATTCCAGCACCTGCCGTTGAATCCACGGCAAATGTTGCGATTGCTGGCCGGTCTTGGCGAGATGAACTCGAAACGGCTCGATGAGCTTGGCGTATTGCACTCCGCTGGGGCAGGCAGTCTCGCAAGCCCGGCAATTCAGGCACAGATCCAAATGATTCTTGACGGTTTCGTCGAGCGGAGCACGGCCGTCGATCACGCTGCGCATGAGATAGATGCGGCCGCGCGGGCTGTCGGCCTCCAAGCCGGTTTCAACGTAGGTTGGACATGCCGAGGTGCACAGCCCGCAATGGACGCAATCCAGCATCAACGCGTAATCGATGTCCGGCTTGGCCGAAACAACTTGCAATTCGGTCATTCACGCGAATCCATAAATACTCACACGACGAAGCGGCCGGGGTTGAACAGGTCGCGGGGGTCCAGTTCTTTTTTCACTTTGCGCATGAGTGCCCAATCGCCGCGCGGTTCGCCCCAGAGGTTGATCTCTTGCTTCCAGGGCGTCGGGCAGCGCGTCACCACGAGGTTGCCCTGGGCCGCGACCGCGGCGGCGCGCAGCGCACTTAGCATGCGGCCGGTCGCTTCCAGCGTCAGGTCGGCCGAAGTGGCGCCCGTCACGATGCCGTTGCCGGCGTGCGCTCGCCAAGACACATGCGAATGTTCGCCGAGCACGCGAATGAACCCCGCCAGCGCCGAAGGCAACAGGTTCGCCTTGAATTCCAACCGCGACCGCGCGGGTTGCGGCGGCACATCCAACAAGCGCTGCCATTCCTTCACCGCAGCATCGCCAATCGAAACCGTCGCCTTCGGTTCGGCCGGCAATTCGCGTTGTAACTGCTCTACCTGCCATTTTACCGCGTCGCAGTTGGCCTCGTACCCGAC
>JBGQCZ010000885.1:0-2273 GCA_041495645.1 Gemmataceae bacterium
ATTGTCGCGACGTGGACTTGGCTCATTCATGTCGAACACCCGCGTCTCGAACCGTTTCGCGAATGCCGGACGTTCGCGCGTCGCATCCGCGAGGTTGCGCCGGACCCGGCGCCGGTGCTGTTCTTTCGTGTCGAATCGCATGCCCTTGCCTTCCACCTGGGCCGGCCAATCAATACGCTTTTGGAGTGGGAGAATCTCGATGTTTGGGCGGGCAAAACTGAATCGCACTATGTACTGATGCCGCCGGACGCGTCGGCCGAATGGAAGCAGCACATTGCGTCCGGCACGCTCGAAGAGGTGTTCCGCAACACGGATTTCTGTGGCGGAGCGCATGAAAAGCCCGTCGTGCTCATGCGCACCCGACCGGTGAAAAGGGCAACCATGCCGCACCCCGAAAACAAGCCGACAGTCGCTCACAGGCCAATCAGCATGGCGCTGCCGGTGCGCAACCAAGCCACGATTTTGGATCGTGCCTTGCCGGCATGGGTTGCTGCCTTGGCTAAACTCGATCGGCCGTTCGAGATTCTAGTTGTCGACGACGGAAGCAGCGACGAAACCGTGAGGAGAGCGCGGATCGTCGCGTCTAGCCACCCGGAGGTGCAGGTTTTCCAGCTCGGGCAGACGCAAGGATACGGCGCTGCACTTCGCATGGCGATCGACAAGGCTCAGTATCCGCTCTTCTTTTACACCGCGCTGGACTATCCGTATCAGACTTCAGATTTGCGCAAACTGCTCGATCGCATCGACGACGTGGACTTTGTGTCCGGCTATCGGACGGCGGTTCCACCTCCAAAATGGGTCGCAAACTCGCGCCGATATTTGGACATCGCTCTTCGCGTTCTCATCGGTCTGAAACGCGAGCCGCAGCCGGGCTGGCTCGGCTGGAAACTTCACTGTTATGCACACTTTGTACGAATTTTCTTCGGTGTTCAGTTGGTTGACGTCGAAAGCGCTTACAAGTTGTTCCGCCGTGAGGTCGTGGCCGCCATACCGATCCAGTCCGACGGGCCGTTCATCCACACGGAGATTGTGGCCAAGTCCAATTTTCGCGGTTGTTGGATGGACGAATTGCCGATCGGGGCGCAGGGCGGCGTGCCTCGCGAAGCGCTGGCAATTCCGTTTCATGTGCGCGATCGACGGAAGGACTTGAAGCGAGTGTTGTTTCGACCCACATTCGTCAAACCCGCGGCGGAATCACCACCGGCGGACGAGACCTCTCCCGCTCCGTCGCCCGCCGCGATATGATAGAGTTTGATCGACCCACCTAATTGCGCGGCCCACCCGCTCCACGGGAGCCGAATCCCACCCGAGAGGAGTGAGAATGAGCGCGCAAAAAGAATTTGATGAGGACGACTATTTCCACGATTCGCGGATGTCGTTTGGCGACCACCTCGAAGTACTCAGGAAACATCTCTGGCGGGCCATTTACGGGCTCGGCTTTTGCATGCTGATCGGCTTCGCGCTCGATGCCCTCGGGAAAGCCATCGACAATCCCTACATCGGCATCGGCAAGCCGCTGATGGACATCATTCAGGATCCGGTTCGAATTGCGCTCGTCGAGTTTTATGACAAGCGTGAAGATGATTTCACGAAAAAAGGCAAAGACTTTCCGGCATCCGCGGAAGGCAAGGCTCAATTACCTCAGGACTTCCCGGTTACGTATTCAGACGATGAACTGGACAAATTCCGAGGACTGACGCGCGAAGAGCTTGCCGGGATCAAACGTATTCCTGTCGAACAAATCCCCACAACGATAACGGTGACAGGGAAGTACAACCCTTATCCGATTTGGAAGAATCAAAGCAAGATTGATCAGATGATCCGGCCGCGTGAATTGACGACTCTTAGCGCACAGGAAGGGTTCGTGATTTATTTCAAAGTGAGCCTGATCGCCGGCGTGGTGATCGCCAGTCCTTGGGTTTTTTACCAGATTTGGTCATTCATTGCCGCCGGGTTGTATCCCAACGAGAAGAAATACGTTCACGTTTACCTGCCTGTCAGCGTGGTATTGTTTGTGGCCGGCGTGATTTTGTGCCAGTTCATGGTCATGCCCAAGGCCGTGAGCGCGCTCTTGTGGTTCAACCAGTTTCTCGGCGTCACACCTGACCTCCGACTCAGCGAATGGATGAGTCTCGCCGTCATGCTCCCGGCGGTGTTTGGTCTTTCATTCCAAACTCCGCTCGTCATGCTGTTTCTGGAGCGCATAGGTCTCATGAACGCGGAAAAATTCCGCGGCTATCGAAAGATCGCGATTTTCTCGATGGCTGTTTTTG
>JBGQCZ010000886.1:0-2270 GCA_041495645.1 Gemmataceae bacterium
CGCGCCACGGCCCCCGTGCGCTCTTCGTCGCGGTACTAAGTCGAGATGTCAAAGAACCGAGGAGGGCTGGGAGGGGCCCCTCCTCAGTCCCACACCTTGGGAGCCCCAAGAAAAGGAGGGGTGGGTGGTTCAAGGCCCCCAAGAAATGCCCCTCCCCCTCGAGGCCACTCCCATTTTATGATCGTGTACTCCTGTACACAACGTCAGAAATTCTCGTTGGCGACCGCGAATTGGTTCATCTTGCTTACTGGCGTTCTGGCGCTTGGTCTCATCGTCATCCGAACGCGAACGGAAGAAGAGAAGTTGCTGGCGCGCTTCGGCGACAGCTATCGGGCGTATCGGGAGCGAACCGGCCGCTTCTTTCCCAAGTTTGGCGGGCGATAACGCGTCGCTGCCGAATCGCCGACCACACTCATTTTTTTCTGTAACAATTCCCCGCGCTCGCGGCATTGGTGGGTAGAGGTCAGAACCAACCCATTCAAATGCGGAGAATTGCGATGAAGCGTAACGCCCACTTGAAGCTGGAAACCCTGGAAGAACGAGCGGTGCCGGCCATCGACTCCATGATCCCCGTTGGCCCGATCCCCGCGGGCATTTCGCTCAACGTGCATGGCACTCTGAACATTCTGGGCGACGGGCGCAAAGACAATGCCGGCGTCTGGATCGAAAACGGCGAGGTTCACGCCGCGTTGACCCAAGTGCAGTACAAGATAGTCGCCGGCAATCCCGTGCCGCTCGTGGTGCCGTCCCAGAAGGTGTACGCGCTGCAGAGTGTCCAGCGGATCGTGTTCAATGGCCGCGACGACAGCGATACGTTCGTCAACGAGACCTCGATACCGTGCACGGCGTTTGGCGGCGCCGGGAGTGACGTGCTGATCGGCGGCGGCGGAAACGATGTGCTCAACGGCTTCTCCGGCGACGACACGCTGGAGGGCCGCGGCGGCGACGACAATTTGCAGGGCGGGTCCGGCGACGACTTGTACGTGTTCAAACCGAATCGGGTCGGCCTCGGGACCGATACGATCAACGAGGCCGCGAGTGCGGATATCGACACGCTCGACTTCTCGAACTGGACCGACGGTGTGGCGATCAATCTGGGCACGATGGCCGTTCAAACCGTGGTCCCCGACTACCTGAGCGTGAAGCTCGCGAGTTGGGTGGCAATCGAGAATGTGGAAGGCTCGCCCTTCGCGGATCAGATTACGGGCAATCTCCGGGCGAACTCGATTCATGCCAACGGCGGCAGCGACACGGTCTACGGCGGCGCCGGGTCCGACTCCATTTGGGGTGGCGCGGGCAACGACTTCCTGCACGGCGAATCCGGGAACGACTTCCTCTATGGCGAAGACGGCCCCGACGCACTGTATGGCGGCTCCGGCGACGACTGGATCAGCACCGGCGCCGGCAACAATCAGGTCTTCGATGGGCCGGGCAACGACCGGATTGACTTCAGCCAAAGCTCAGCCGGCGTCACCTTCACGACCGCTGGCGGCAATGACTTGGTGATCGGATCGCCATTCGATGACTCGATCGCCGGTTCGGCGGGCAACGATCACATCGTCGGCGGGAATGGCAACGATACCCTCGCGGGCGGGGCCGGGAACGATCAGCTTTCCGGTGGCAACGGCGATGACCAGTTGTTTGGCGGTCCCGGCAATAACTCACTTGTGGGCGGCGCCGGGGACGACCATCTGGAAGGAGGCGTTGGCAACGACGACATGCACGGCGGGCTGGGCAACGACGAACTTCTCGGCGGACCGGGACAAGACAACCTGGCAGGTGACGACGGCAACGACATGCTCATCGGCGGCCTGGGCGCCGATAGGATTCGCGGCGAGAAGGGCAACGATATCCTGGTCGCCGGGGAAATCGCCGGCGACCGCGACTTCGCCACCTTGCGGGCGATCAGCCAAGACTGGGCGGCTTCTCACAGCGCGACTGAGGCGGAGGCGATCGATTCCGCCCTCGACGAAACCGTTGGCGACGTGAACAGTGACCAGCTCACCGGCGGCGCCGGGGCCGATCTGTTCATCATCAGCTTGGGCGACAGTATCACCGACTTCCGGTTCGGCAAGCCCAACACGAACAAGGACGGCGATGTCGTCATCAAGGATGGATTGATTACCACGTAAGCCATCCAACCGCTCGCACTCCCGCATGGTCGTGGCGCGATACACCGCCACGACCAAGCGGGGCAAGTGGGTCGACCCGCCATCTTTGACTTGTCTTCGACAGTTAACTTTTGCAACTGTGGCCCCGCAAAGGACTTA
>JBGQCZ010000887.1:0-2263 GCA_041495645.1 Gemmataceae bacterium
AATCTTCAGGGCGGCGCTGGCGATGACATCCTGGTTGCCGACCTGACCGATTACGATTCATCGCCGGCCGCGCTCGAAGCGATCATGGCGGAATGGTCGTCGTGAGCGGCCTACGGGTCAATCATGAATCGCGAGCATTGTTCGTGACTGGACACCGCCGGCAGCGCTTCTCACATCGATCATTCCAGAATGGCGAACTGACGTCCGTCGAGGTCCAAGCGCACAAACGCCGTCCCGTTTGTGGCGTTCTCTACGGTGGCGGTGCCCTTCCCAATAGGGAACAAGTACGTCATTGTGTCCCCTGGCTTGTGCAGTTCTGAGTCCACGACCACGCGGTCATTACGGCCTACGGCCGACACGTTGTAGGCCACCAGCAACTCTCGCCCGTACAGCAGCCGCGAGAACGCCAGCGTGTATTCCGTGCCAAACGGCAACCCGAATCCGACCCCGTCGCCCGAAATCGGTCGATAATACATCCGACCGAACCGCAGCGCCGGACGCTCTCGCACGGCATTCGCGATGGCGGCGATTTCCTTGTAAATCGCGCTATTTGTGTTAAGCAGGTTTCGGCCGGGCGAGGCCTTGTCGAAGAGTGCCCGCCGCAGGTCGTTGTCGTCGCCGCCGGCGCCGCCCTCGATGCCCTGCTCGGTGCCATAGTAAACGCACGCCGTCCCCAGGGAACACAAGAGAAAGCCGACCGCAGCGACGATTTGGGCTTCCGGGGCTCCGGTCCCGAAGCGGCCGTCCGGCTGCCAGAAGCCGTCGTGGTTGTCCACGAAGGTCACCAGGTAGCGGCCCAATTCGCCGCGGTTAACGGCCCGGTTTTGCTGAGCCGCCAGTCGGTTGAACAGCGTTTGCGGCCCGGCGAACCCCTTGATCACGTCGCGCAGCGGCTCTCGCCCTGGCCCCGCTCCCTGTGCTAGTCTGAAGTCCAGCAGTGAATCGATGCCGAAATACACGGTATCGCCGTCGTCCTGCTTGGATGTGTTCGGGCCGAGGTAGCGATCGTAAACCTCGTCGTTGGGGTTGGCCAGCTCGCCGAACAAGAAGAACCGCCGCTTGCCCAATCCGTAGGCGTACTCGCGGACTCCCGAGCAGAAACGCGAGGACGCCAGCGCCCCCATGTGTTTGACCGCGTCCACGCGGAAGCCATCGACATCGGCCTCGCGAATCCAATAGCAGTGCGCTTGGATGAGTGCGTTGACGAGCCGCGACCCCGCCGCGTCGTCGTCGTTGGCGTAGTCCTTCAGCGAGTCAATGTCGCCGTTCTCGACTTCGGTCGGGTCGTTGTAGTTGCGGATGCGGCCACGGCGGTGATATAGCGAGTCATCACGCAATTCGGTCGGCACCGGCCGGTCGGCTCGCCGCCAGTCGCCGAATGGGAACTTCTGGTCCTGGAAGTAGAGCCAATCGACGTCACCGGGATAATACCAGTTGTCGCCGGAGTGGTTGATAACCACGTCGAGGACGACGCGCATGTCACGGGTGTGGGCCGCCGCGACGAGGTCGATCAAGTCCTGCTTGGTGCCGAAGTGGGAGTCGATCTCCAGGTAGTTGCTGATGTTGTAGCCGTGGTATGCGCCTGCGTTGTTCTCGAAGACCGGCGATAGCCAGATCGCGGTGCAGCCGAGCCCGGCGATGTAATCGAGGTTGCGCGTCACTCCCTTGATCGTGCCGCCGTAGAAGTCGTTGGGCGTTTGGACGCCCGCGGAGCGACCGGTACCGGGCGCGGGGGATCGGGCGGTGTCGTCGTGGAAGCGGTCGATCATCAGGAAGTAAATGAACTCCTCGCGCCATTCGCGGGCGGTGTTGAAATACTTCTTGCCGACGGGCGGCGACAGGTCCAACTCGGCTATGCTCGTGGGCATGGCGACTCGTGAGACGGTAAACATACTGCGATTCGCACCTTAACCAATGCTGGGTCCCCATGCTTTTCGAGGAACCGGTCTGCCAGGTCGACGTCGGTGAAGATCGGCACGAAATCCGTCTTGCTCTCTTGCGTGAAAACGATGAAACCTTGGCCTCGGTGAATCTGTTCGGAAGTCGAATTGCCGTGAGCGATCGTGTCTTTGATTGACCAGTCGAAATCAAGCTTCGAATCAGTCGCGGTTATTTTCTTGCCAATAAGTATCCCAAGGCCGACATGCCGATGAAAAACGCGCCAAGAATAAGGTTGATTGGAATGCCTTGACCTTCCAACGCAGGAGTGGCGTAGAGCGAGGCCTGTGGGAACAAGGCTGCTGGATAGAATGGTAGCCAGAAA
>JBGQCZ010000888.1:0-2250 GCA_041495645.1 Gemmataceae bacterium
CACGAAGCTGAAGCCGGCGCCGATCATGGTCGCGCTTGCGATCGCCTGCAGGTATCGAAAAAACCGGCCAGCGCCCGAAGGTGTGCGGCGAACGGCGTCGGCCGGTTCATCCGATGCGGCCTGCAAGGCCGGCACCAGCGCTGCCAGCCATGCGGTCGCCACGCCGGAGATCACCGCCAATAGAAACGTCTGCCAGGTCAAGCTCAGGGGTTGGTTCGCAGTCATGAACAACTGCTGCATTTCGGTTTGAACGAGGCGGAAGGTGAGCCGGGCCAGCCCGATTCCGAGGGGTACGCCAAGCAACGCGCCGACCAAACCCAAAAGCACGGATTCGCCGGTAAAGAGCCCGGCGATTTGTGGGCGAGTCGCGCCCATCGAACGTAACACCCCGATGTCGTGCCGGCGTTCCGCGACACTGACTGCCAGCGAGATGTAGACCAGAAACAGACCGACGACCATCGCCCCGATGCCACACAACGTGAAGAAGATGCGGATGCCGCCGATCACTTCACGCGATGCCTGGCCCGCCACCTCCGGGGTGCGAACCACGGCTCGATCGCCGATTGCCGCCTGAGCCGCTTGTTTGACCTGTTCGCGATTCGCGCCGGGACTCACATACAAGTCGATCCGTTCGCAGATCCCGTCCTGATTCAACAACTTCGCTGCCTGCCGAACGTCCATGACCAGCAGGAAACCGCCGAGTTTGGCGGCCTTGCCGTGGAGTTCAACCACTCCGCCCGGAATCACTTCCTGGTCCTTGCCGCCGGCACGAATGCGCAACGGCCGCGCTGGTTTGCCGTCGGCCGCGAGAATATCGGCCAGATCTTTCCCCACCACGACCCCGCGGCCGGAAAGCCAGGCCGACGGATTGGTCACGGTCAATTGGGCTTCGAACGGATTTTTGTCCGCGATCGCGCCGCCGCTCGCGTCCAGTCCGATCAGGATTGCCGTGCGATTGTTGAAGTTCGGCAACAGCACTCGTTCGACAATCAACGGCTGCGCCGAATGTACTCCAGGCACTTCGCGAAGTTTGGTCAACAGGTCGAGTTGCACGCGGCGATTGCTGGATACGACGAGGTCAGCGGTGTCGGCCCCTGGCGCGACGGACTCGGCCGTCGCGGCGTCGAGGCAAGCGTTAAGTAGTTGCGTGGAGACGAGCATCGCGACGCCGAGGGCAATGCTGGCGACGACGAGCGCGGCGCGATCCCAGCGCTTTCGCAGGTAGTGGGTGCTCACTGTCCGAAATAGGGAGAACAAGGAGTACATAGAGCCCTACGAGTCTGTTCGCCGAGTGAGGAGCAGTGTAGCGTGATTGCCAAAGAAATGCTGCCCGAGTTTTCGTCAAACCGCCGCGGCACAACGCAAAGGCACGCGTTCGTCCGCTTCGAGCAAGCCGTCCGCAATGTGAATGATGCGGTCCGCGATAATGGCGGCATTGTGATCGTGGGTCACCATGATCACGCTGCGCCGGCCTTCTTCCGGTAGATTACGGAGCAACAATTGAATCTCGCGGCTATTGACCGAGTCGAGGTTGCCGGTGGGCTCGTCGCACAGCACCGCGTCCGGCTCGGTGACCAGTGCTCGCGCCACCGCCACACGCTGCATCTCGCCGCCCGACATCTCGTCCGGAAAATGTCCTGCCCGCTCCAAGAGGTTCACCCGGTCGAGCGCGCCCTCGGCTTGCCGGAGAGCGGTCCGCCGACTCATCCCGCCCAAGAGCAAGGGCATGGCGACGTTTTCGCTGGCGGTTAGCGTCGGCAGCAGGTTGAAAAACTGAAAGACAAAGCCGATGCGATTGCGCCGCAACAACGAGCGTTGCCGATCCGACAACTCGCGCAGGTCTTGTCCATCGAAGAAGGCCCGGCCCGTGGTCGGCGTGTCCAGCGCCCCGAGCAAATGCATCAGCGTCGATTTACCGGACCCGCTCGGCCCCATGATCGACACGAATTCGCCCGCTTCAATGCGCAAACTCACTCCGCGAACCGCGTGCACCGTTCGTCGGCCCTGTTGATAGACCTTCGTGACCCGTTCCAATTCCATCATGTGTGCCAAACCCCAATGTTCGGAGGGGTGCGAGATTGTCTTTGCTTCCTACTCTCCCGATCATACGTTTTTTGCCAAATTGCGCCCACTCCAATTACCGCACGCCGCCGCCGGGTGTAACCAGATTCTCTGGGGGTTCCTGGGCGGCTGTTTTCATACGTCCAGGGAAAAAACGCTGTTGTCCGCCCCGGCCCCCAGAGAATCTGG
>JBGQCZ010000889.1:0-2232 GCA_041495645.1 Gemmataceae bacterium
AACTTCGACGAGAAGATTTGCGTCAGAACGTGGCCGTAACGGCCCGTACCTCGGGTCGCGACCTGGTCGGGGCGATTCGCGACATCCAGGCCACGCTGGACAAGGAAATCCCCGAACGAACCGGCTTCACCGTGGAGTACGGCGGCCTGTATCAGCAACAACAGGAATCATTTCGCAACCTGACGATGGTGCTGGCGGCCGCGGTGCTGCTGGTTTTCGTGGTGCTGCTGGTCGAGTTTCGTTCCTTCGTGGCGCCGCTGGCGATTATCTGGGGTTCGTTGCTGTCGCTGTTTGGCGTCGTTCTGGCTTTATGGCTCACGGGCACGTCGCTCAACATCATCTCCTTCCTCGGGGCGATCATCGGCCTGGGCATCGTGGCCAAGAACGGCATCCTGATGCTGGACTACGTCGAACATCTGCGCGCGGACGGTTTGCCGCTGACCGAAGCACTGGTGCAATCGGGCCGGCGGCGGTTGCGGCCCGTGCTGATGACATCGCTCGCGGCAGCGCTGGGCATGTTGCCGCTGGCCTACGGCATCGGCACGGGCGCCCAGATGCTTCAGCCGTTAGCGATCGCCGTCATGGGGGCGCTGGCCATTTCCGTGCTGCTCTCATTGGTGGCGACGCCAGTGGTGTACTATCTCCTGACGCACATGTCGGGTGGCCGGAAGCTCGCGCCGACCAGCGTCTAAGCGGCGAACTCGCCAAAGCCGTCTGACGAATTCATTTGTTATCTTGGTAGGTCCTGCCGCCTTGGCCGCTTGCGATTCACAATGGCAGGTAGAGTACCTGGTCCCGAAGGTCGTCGGGGTTACCGGCGATGGCAATCAGTTCCAGTTCGTTGATGGCTTGGCCGATGGTTAGGATGATGCGCAAGATGGCGACTCCCGGCATCGGCAAGCCGTTCGCGACTCGGTCCCAAGCTTCAACGGCAAGCGTCTTCTTGTCGACCGAAACAACGACGCGTCCTTGTTGGGCCGCCCACTGCAGGATGATTGCGTCCGGCGTGCTGCCGAGTCCGACATCTTGAACGCGGACCAGATCAAGAGTTGGATTGCGACGGCGCAACCCGGCAACGATGTCGCCGTGTACGTCTTCGTCAATCAGTAGTCGGAGCATGGCCGCCGTTTCCCTGGGCCCTGACGGCGTCAAGGCGGGCCTTCAATGGAGTCAGGCGTCCGGCGTTGGCGGTTTCGATTTGTTGGCGCAGGGCTTCGGCTTCTTCCTCGCGCAGCCGCAGGTAATTGTCCATCTCGATCTGGTGGCGGCAGTAAAAGGCCAAAGCGCCATAAACATCGGCCAACGTAAGCGTGTCGAGACCGCGCGAGATTTCTTCCGGCCTCATCCCCCCGCGCCAGTATTGCAACAAAACGTCGAGGGTGACACGCGATTGACCTACTCGGATGGCCCCCGTGTCATCGATGCGCAGGGGCGCTGGATCGGCGTCAAATTTGATGGTCATGAACAGCCCATCCTCGGCGATTGCAACGGCCACTTCAAGAATTCTACCAGATAGGCGGTCACAAAGCACTTGCTCGTTTTAATCGTTTTAATATACTTAAGTACACTATATACCGATAACTCTATCGGGCTTGTTCATGGATCGTGCTGCGCGTCTCGATTTGATTCGGGACTTGAAAGAACGCACTCGGCAGATCGAGTCTTCGCGACGGCAAGATCTCGATTCGGACGGCGTTTCGACTGGATTTGAGGCCCTGGACCAACTGCTGCCGGGTCCGAGGCTCGCTTGGGGCACGCTGACCGAATGGCTGAACGACGGCGAAGGCAGCGGGGCTTTCACGCTGGCATTGACCGTCGCCGCGAAGGCCCTTCAACGCGGTGGAGCGTTCGTAATGGTCGACGGGGCGAAGGAATTTTATCCTCCAGCTGCCTGCCAGTTGGGAATTCCGCTGGAACGCACGGTGGTCGTTCGCCCCGACAGCCCGCGGACGGCCTTGTGGGTGTGGGAGCAGGCGTTGCGCTGCGAGGGCGTGGCGGTGACGCTGGGGTGGATCGAGGAGTTGACGGATCGGCCGTTTCGCCGTTTGCAATTGGCGGCGGAGACGGGCGGGGGGCTGGGATTTTTGTTGCGGCCGGCGGCGTGCCGTGCCGCGCCGTCGTGGGCCGCGGCGCGGCTGGGCGTGACGGCGTTGCCGAGCCGCGGGCCTCTTTACGCGCTCGGGCGGCGCTTGCGGGTGGGATTGCTTCATGGCGGAAGCGAAGCGGGTGGAC
>JBGQCZ010000890.1:0-2227 GCA_041495645.1 Gemmataceae bacterium
AGCGCATCGCGGCGCTCGGCTTTGAGCAGGTCGAACTCCTTCGCCGGAAACGCGGGGTGCCGCAGGATTTCGGTAAGCAGTTCCATCGTTTCGGCCAGTCCCGAGCGTTTCGCCTGAACCGTGGCCATCAGCAATCCCACATCGGTGGTGAAGCTGATCTTCGAGCCGAGTTTATCGAGCCTGTCTTGAATCTCCTGCCGGGTGTGCTTCGTGGTGCCGCGTTCGAGCATGTCGGCCATCAGATCGAGGGCAACTCTTTGGCCCTTGAGCGATTCCTCGTTGCCGAAGCGGAGCGCGATTTGCACCGTCACGGTTTCGCCGCGCGTCTTTTTGGGCATCAGGCCGACTTTGATAGCGCCGATTTCGGCGCGCTTCATGCGGGCGTCGAGATTGGCCGGCGTCGGCTCGAAAGCCTCGCCGCTCGCCAGCGCCGCGCGGCCCTTGTATTCTCCGAGCGCCTTCGCAATCGACGGCGTCTCGGGGATCGCGGACCGCGACGGCTTCGGCGTCGGCACGAATACACCGATGGTCCGGTTGCTCGGCTTCAGGTATTTCTCTGCAGCAAGATTAACCTCATTGACCGTCACTTTTTCCAGCCGGTCGCGATGCAAGAAGAACAACCGCCAATCGCCTTTTGACGCCCATTCGCTCAGTTGAATCGCCACTTGCGTGCTGTCCGAGATCAAGTCCTGCCGCTCTTTCAAGAGCTTGGTACGCGCCCTATCGACCTCAGCCGCTGTCGCTTTTTCATTCTGGAGGTTTTCCAGGGCGGCGATCAACGAGTCACGCAGTGAGTCTACTTTGTCGGGTGCGCAGGTAGCGCCCATCAGCATCAAACCCGGATCGTGCCAGGAGAACGCGATGCCCAAAACGCCGGTGGCTTTCTTGGACTCGACGAGCGCTTTGTAGAGCCGGCCCGACGGCTCGTCGGAGAGGATCTGCGCCAGCACTTCGACGGCCGGGAAATCCGGATGAGCGCCTGCGGGAATGTGATAGGCCGCGATGGCCCCGCCCACGGTGCCGACGCGGCGCAAGGTCACGCCGCGCTCGCCGTCCTGAATCGGTTCCTCGGTATAGGTCTGGTCGAGTTTGCGACTCGGCTTTTTCAACGCGCCGAAATACTTTTGAATGTAGCCGATGGCTTTTTTCTCATCGAACTTGCCAGCCACCACCAACACCACGTTGTCCGGTTGGTAAAACTTGCGGTAGAACGCCTGAAGGTTCTCGATCGGCACGCGTTCGATGTCCGAGCGATTGCCGATCGTGGACTTGCCGTAGTTGTGCCACTCGTAGGCCGCCGCCATCACCCGCTGCATCAACACGCTCTCGGGGCTGTTTTCGCCCATCTCGAATTCGTTGCGGACCACGGTCATTTCCGAAATCAGATCCTCGCGCTTGACGTAGCTGTTGATCAGCCGGTCGGCTTCGAGCTGAATCCCGAACTCGAGGTTCTCGTCCGTACCCGGCATGGTCTCGAAGTAATTGGTGCGATCGACCCAAGTGGAGCCGTTGAAGCGAGAGCCATGGTCGCGCAGCGCCTTGGGCACGTCGGGAAACAGCGGTGTGCCCTTGAACACCATGTGTTCGAGCAAATGGGCCATGCCGGTTTCGCCGTAGCCCTCGTGCCGCGAACCGACCAGCACCGTGAGATTGACGGTGACGACGGGCCGCGAGTTGTCGGGGAACAAGAGGAAGCGGACGCCGTTGGGCAGCCGGTACTCGGTGATTCCCTCGACGGACGTGATTTTCTCGGCCACCGCTTCCGGCGCCGGATCCTTGGCAAACGACAGCGTCGGGAGAGCGGCAAAAATGGCCGCGCCGAAAACGAATAGAAAGGGCTTCATGCAATTGGGTCCTGGGGCGACGAAGAATCGGAAGGAAACATGACGTTATCCTTGGGGCACGGCAACCAAACGTCAAGCGGTGATGGAAATGACGACGTCTTGAGGTATGGCAATTGGCACGCTAAGATGATGGGTACTCCGGGGCCAACCTGAGAATTCCAATGCGAATTGCACGATATGTCTTTGTTGCCGCGATCTCGTTCATGGCTTCATGGAATGCCGCCGAAGCCGACGAGCCGGATAGCTACGCCGCGCTCGCTTACAACACCAAAACGGGTGAGTTTTGGTTCTCGTATGGCATGGATTCCAAGGAGCAGGTCGAAGCCGACGTCGCCAAGCGGGCCAAAGATCGCGACAAGCTCACGGTCGTGATTTGCAAAAAC
>JBGQCZ010000891.1:0-2219 GCA_041495645.1 Gemmataceae bacterium
AAACACCGTCGGCGAACGTGTTCACGCTGCCGGATGAATTCAGCATGGCGGCCATGCTTCGTGGCGACCTGGCCGAGGCCCGAAAGCAATGGCTGAATGAAGTGAAGCACGATCCCGATGCCCACGCCAAGCGAGAGGAAAGCGATTTCCTGGCCGTCAAGAACCACCAAGGGGAAGAACTCGACTTTCACGCCTTACGGCACACCACGGGCTCTTGGCTGGCCCTGCAAGGCGTTCATCCGAATGTCATCAAGTCGGTCATGCGGCATTCCACCATCACCTTGACGATGGACACTTACGGGCATCTTCTCCCCGACCAGCACTTCGATGCTGTCGGCGGCATGGCGCAGATGCTAGCGGACCCGTTCCCGCTGGCGGCCACGGGGACGGCCGATCAAGCGCCCGCAGTACAATCAGCAGTAGGAATGCGAAACCACCCCCCTGCCAGAGCGAACGAATGCGACGGGGTGCGAGATGATGGCGCTGGCATGCCACTGGCGAACGAGCGCAAGTTCTTGCGAATTGCGGACGTATGCGAAACCGTGCGAGAGGATGCTAGTGGCCTCGGTGGGATTCGAACCCACACCCCCATTAATGGAGAGGGGATTTTAAGTCCCCAGCGTCTGCCATTCCGCCACGAGGCCGATAGTCACGTTTTCAGGCTCTTTCGCAAATCACCTGGCGATTCGAGCCGGCGCGATTCACACGCCGATGCGCGAATCAAGCTGGTCCCGCGATGGCAATTTACTCTCTTCTGCCAACGGGCGATCGGCGCAGAAATCAGGACGCCAAGAGACGGCAAGGCGATCCTCTACTTTCGGGCCGTGGGGCGATGCTGTTGCTGCCCTGGAAAGGTATACGGCTGAAATGGACGGCATTCTAGCGGGTTGTACCCCGCCGACGATGAGCGATCGGGGCACCGGCCATCTCGCCCATCGGGCTGATGCCTTGTTGAAACAAATGTACACTATAATACTATAATACTGTCAGGGTTTTGAGCCCATCGTTCGCCGCATACCCTTTGTTGAGATCGAAATCGTGAAGACGTCGATTCGAAGCTGTCCGGTTATTCCAAATGCGAAGGTCGCGGACACGGACGAGCGAGCGTGCGAACGAGCGAGCGGACGAGCGTGCATCCGTGCAAAGTTTTTGCGAGCCTCTCGGCGCGACGGCAACCAGATTGTGGGCAACGAGATACGTCGAGCGAGCCGGTTTCGGATCGGGGGCAAAAAGTGCGAAAATGCACGTTTCGCCATGGCGATCATGCGGGAGCGGATTACTTGCTTGCGGATTGCGGCAAGAGCGGGAGGGCGGCGGAGAGGACTTCGTCGATCCGAGAGGCGAAGATGAGTTCCATCTCGTTGCGGACGTTCTCGGGGAGCTCCTTGGCGTCCTTTTCGTTATCGCGAGGCAAAATGACGCGCTTCAGACCGGCTCTTCTGGCGGCCAAAACCTTTTCCTTCACGCCGCCGATCGGCAGCACCAATCCGGAGAGCGTGATCTCGCCGGTCATGGCGGTGTCCGTGCGAGCGGGCCTGTTGGAGAACAGCGAAGTCAACGCAGTTACGAGGGCGGTGCCGGCGGACGGGCCGTCTTTGGGCACGGCGCCCGAGGGCACGTGGATGTGCACGCCCGAGTGCTTGAGCGACTTCGGATTGATGCCGAGCTCGGCAGCGTGCGCCCAGACGTAGCTTTGGGCCGCCTTGGCGGACTCGCGCATGACCTCGCCCAATTGACCCGTGAGCCGCAGGCCGCGAGCGCCGGGAAGTTGAGTCGCTTCGATGTAGAGCACATCGCCGCCGGCTTCGGTCCAGGCCAGACCCGTCGCCACGCCGGCCGGGAGTTTTTCGCGGGCTTTATCGCGGAGGAAAACTTCCGGGCCGAGCAGTTCGTGGAGTTGGTCCAGGGTAATCGTGACGGACTCGATCGATCCTTCGGCGAAGCGAACGGCGATCTTACGCATCAGGCGGCCGACGGTGCGTTCGAGTTGGCGGCAGCCGGCTTCGCGGGTGTAGCCCTTGATGATTTGGCGCAAGGAGTCGTCCGGAATAACGGCCTGTTCGGGTTTGACTCCGGTGTCCTGGTAAACGCGCGGGATGATGTAACGGCGTGCGATCTCGAATTTTTCTTCCTCGCTATAACCCGACAACCGCAACACTTCCATGCGATCGAGCAGCGGGCGTGCCAAGGTATCCAGCGCGTTGGCCGTGGCGATGAAG
>JBGQCZ010000892.1:0-2216 GCA_041495645.1 Gemmataceae bacterium
AACCACGAAAAAATGGTTCGCTTGCGGGCCGATAAAGTTGCTGGAATTGCGGGTGATATTCCTGAATTGATCGTGGATGGACCCGCCGAAGGTGATTTGTTGGTGATCGGCTGGGGCAGCACCTACGGGGCGATTGCCACGGCCGTGGCGCGAGCCAGAGCCCGCGGCGCTTCCGTGGCACATGCGCATTTACGCTACTTGAACCCGCTACCGCGAAACATTGCCGAAGTGCTCAAGCGCTTTTGCCGCGTCCTTGTGCCCGAGCTGAACGATGGCCAGCTGCAACTGCTATTGCGGGCACGATTTCTGATCGACGCCGTCGGGTTGCACAAGATTCAAGGGCGTCCGTTCCTCGCTTCAGAGATCGAAGACGCCATCGAACGAATGACGAAGGATTCATGACCACTCCCGTTCTCAGCGCGAAGGATTTTGACAGCGACCAGGAAGTGCGCTGGTGTCCGTCGTGCGGAGACTTCGCGATCCTGGCTCAGTTGAAGCAGGTGTTGGCGGAATTGGGCGAGCCGCGCGAGCGGCATGTGTTCATCTCCGGGATCGGCTGCTCGGGCCGGCTTCCGTACTACCTCAACACCTACGGTTTTCACACCATCCCCGGCCGCGCGCCCGCCATCGCCACCGGATTGAAGGCTGCCCGGCCCGACCTTTGCGTCTGGGTGGTAACCGGCGACGGCGACGGGCTTGGCGCCGGAGCGAGTTATTTGCTCCACGCCCTTCGCCGCAACGCCGATCTGAAGATTCTCTTGTTCAACAACGAAGTGCACGGCTTGAGCAAAGGCCAGTTCTCGCCGACGACGCGCATCGGCACTCGAACCCGGTCCAGCCCCAACGGCTCGGTGGAATCACCGCTGCGCCCGGTAGAATGGGCGCTCGCCGCAGGTGCGACGTTTGCCGCCCGCACCGTCGATGTCGACGGCGAGCACCTTGCACAGACTCTGCGCCGGGCCGCCGCTCATCGCGGCGCCGCATTCGTCGAGATCTATCAGAACTGCAAGATCTTCAACGACGGCGTCTTCGAATACGCCACCGACAAAGCCACCAAGGCCGACAGCGTGCTGTATCTGGAACACGGCCGGCCGCTGCTGTTCGGTAAGGACCGAGGCAAAGCGCTAGGCCTAAACCGGTTCGATCTCGAAGTGGTCGACTTAGCCGGCGGCGCGATCCCGAATGGCGTTCCAGTGCACGACGAGCACGCCGAGCGGCCGGTGTTGGCCCGCCTTCTCGCCGGGTTGACTGGACCCGAATTCCCGGAATGTCTTGGCGTGTTCCGCAGCGTCGCGCGCGACACGTTCGACCACGAACTGACCCTGCAAGCGACAACCGGCCCCCATCTGGCCGGCGCAACTGTCGATGATCTCTTTGCCTCCGACGACACGTGGACAGTCGAGTGAATGGAGAGGAACTCCGATGGGGTAACGCCGCTCGCTTGCGGGCTGCCAGATCCAGCGAGAAAGGCAAAGTAGCCGAGACCGACTATTGTTCTCCGGTCACTGTCACAAATGGCCGAATCTTGTCCATTGTCTTCGGGCCGATTCCCTTCACTCGTCGCAACTCGTCGGGCGAGCGAAACGGGCCTTTGGCGCGCTCCTCAATAATCTTCGCCGCCATTACCGGGCCGATGCCTTCGAGTTTCTGCAATTCCTCAACCGTGGCACGGTTGACATCGATCTTGGTCCCAGGCTGGAGGTCCTTCTTGCTTTCCCTCCGGCTCGACATCGTGGGTTGCGGCGCGTCACCCGGCGATTTTACGAATTGCTCGTTCGGTTCGACCGTGAGGTGCGGTTTGAGCGTTTCGTAGCGAGTTTTGCCGATGCCTTTCACGCCGCGCAGATTTTCCGGCGTCGCGAACCCGTTGGATGAATCGCGGCTGGCGAGGATGCGGTCGGCCATTTTTTCGCCGACGCCCGGCAGCTGCAAAATGTCTGATTTGCTGGCGGAATTCAGATCGACTGCCACAACGATAATTCGCTCGCGTTCGGTGGGTCGAGAGTGACCGAAGATGGGAAGGATACGACCGGCGACAATGATTGCGGCCGCGCCGAGAATGAAGGCGCCGGCCCACTGCGCGGCTCGCGGCCACGCGGGCGATTGCGGCGACGATGTGGAGTTCGGGGCGGACACGGGGCGAATCCTCCCGGAGAGTCCGTGTTCTCTTTCGGGTAGGGTGGGTCGAGCGAGCTTTGCTCGCGCTGGCCCACCAT
>JBGQCZ010000893.1:0-2214 GCA_041495645.1 Gemmataceae bacterium
CCGCGGAACTCCAGGGCCAAGCGCACGTCGAATCCCGCCGCCCATTGGGCTGCCTGCTTCAACGACGCCACGGCGCGCTGCAAATCGGATTCACTCGCTTCTTGAGCGAAGTCAGCGACGACGAGCATCGTGCCGATGCCGAACTGCTGGCATAGATCAAGCCGCCGCTTGAAATGATCGAAGTGCGTTTTTCGCGATTCAGCTTGGGATAACAACAGGCCGCCCTGGTAACTCGCCGCCGAGAGAACGATACTTTTGTCCGCGACTTGCTTACGAAGGTCGGCGGGCGATTGTTGAGCGACGGCGTTTTCGAGCTTTGTCAGCCAAACTTCCATCGCCGTGACGCCGGCCGCGGCGTAGGTCTCCACGTCCTGAACGAACGTGGCGGGCATCGTCGTCGCTTCGCTGATGCAGGGCTTCATGGGCGCTTGCGGGCAAACTCCTCGACGGCCCGCTTCTGCTCGCTGGTTTCGATCGAGCCCGGCCGAAGATCGCGAATGTGGTCGATCGCCTGATTGGCGGACATGCCCTGGGCGACGTAATAGCAGGCGAGAATCGTGCCAGTGCGTCCGCGGCCGGCCAGGCAGTGAACCGCCACGCCCATCCGGCGTTCGTGGGCTTTGACGATCGCCGACAGTGACTCCGCGATCTGTTCTTGCGTGGGCGCGGTCATGTCTTCGACGGGAACATGGAGAGCGAATAAGCCGGCGTCTGAAAGCCAATCGCGCCGCAGCGCATTCTCGGTGAGCGTCACAACGAGTTCGACGCCCTCACGTCGAAGCCAGAGGTATTCTTCCTGGTCGTAAGGGCGGCCCATCGCGGCCAGCAGCGGCTTTTCGAGCCAGGAAAAGTTGTACGGTTCCGACACAATCGCCCTCACGACTTCAACGGCTTCTGTCCATGCTTGACGCGCAAAACGTTGGCTTGCTGCCACAGTTTCGGATCCTGCTGCAGGAAATCAACGAAGTTTCCGGTGGTAATTCCGAGCGCTGCGGCCGCCTCGCTGACGCGCGCCTTCAATGCCACGAGCACGTCCAAGACCATTCCGGCGGCGGGCCAGAACCGCTCGTCCCGACATCCAATTGCGACCCGGTCATCGCCATTCAGCATCTTACGCCATTCGAGATGATCTTTGATGGATTGCACATCAATTGGGTCGCGAATCTCCAAAAACAGCGCTCGGCGAAGCCGTCTCAGTGCTTTCGCCTTGTTTTCGTGCTGCGAGCGGCTCTCCTCGGCGATCACGATCAATGCGGTCGGCCGGTGGCGCAGCCGCACAGCCGAACTGGTTTTGTTCCGTTTCTGTCCGCCCGGCCCGCTCGCTCGATACGTATCCACCTCGCACTGCGCGAGCAGTTGTGATTCGGTTAAATCGGTCCAGGTGGAACGCAGCGGTCGCATCGAACTTCCGTGTCGGGAAATGGTCGGACGGTTGAGAATGAAATCTTCTACCGCGCTTCGGTTCGCCTTTTCTCGTGCTCCGCCAACTCCGCGAGGGTGAGGAAATGGTGGCTCTTGACTCGCTGCTGGTCGTCAAGCATTAGAAAAACCCACAGATGGTTGTCGGCAATCTCACCGTTCACTTCGTAGCGGCCAAATGGAATCATGACCTCCACGTAGGATTTCAAATCAGCGCGGCTTACACCGGCTACCTCGGGCAACGCGAGTTGGGGCAGATTTGGCAGCAAGTTGGCTTGCCAGGATCGAACTTCCGGTTGCTTACCTGAGAAATCGTTGGCCCAGGCTTTGACATCGGCGAGCGACGACCCGGGGGGGATTGCACTGCGAACTTCACTCTTAAAGCGGTCAAGACGCGACACGCGTGAATTCGTCACATAATCGACGACGACGATTATCCCAATAACAGCCACGCCAAATATCGGGAGCCGCCAGCGATCACGTCGTTTTGAAGATTCCATGGATAACTTGTCCCATTCAAGCGCCGCGGGCCAACGTTCGATCCGCAGTCATTTGCTGGTCTTTCCCACCTCGGCCTTGGCCTTCGTCCACTCATCCAATGTCACGGCGCTCGCGTCGTATGCCTTCTTGAGGTCCGAGAGTTCTCGATCCAACGACAAAGCCGTTTTGGAAGTCGGTGTTTGCGGAATGACACGCGCCTTGATCTTGTACCATTCGTCGAGCGTAATGGCACTCGTGTCATACGTCTTCTTCAGTTCAATGAGTCGTTCGCCGAGCGAGCGCTTTTCCGTTGCG
>JBGQCZ010000894.1:0-2213 GCA_041495645.1 Gemmataceae bacterium
ACGGCAACAGGGACCGCGCCAAGCCCTTGATTTTCTTCTTGTTCGCCGGCGTGCCGTCCGGTTTCAGCCGCGCCGCCGGCGAGCGGATCGCCAGCCAGCGCTTCACGGCCACGACGGCTTTGCTGCCGACGGGAACAATCCGCTCTTTTTTTCCCTTGCCCTTTAAGCGCACGAACGGTTGGGGCACGTCGAGGTGCAAATCGTCCAGACGAAGATCGACAAGTTCCGAAACCCGGCAACCCGTGGCATAGAGGAATTCGAGGATCGCCACGTTGCGCGGTTTGAGAAACTTGCCCCGTATGCTTTCTTTCGCGGCGGCTCGAATCAGCCGTTCGGCTTGTTCCACGCTCAACACGCGCGGGATGTATTCGGGACACTTGGGCTTTATCAGCAAGCCGGCGGCGGTCGAAGTGGTGCGATCCTCGAGGCGCAGGAACTGGTAGAACATTTTCAGTGACGACAGCGCGCGGCCGCGACTCACCGGCGATAGGCCGGTCTCCGCAAGATGCGCGGCGAACTGGCTCAACTCCGGGACCGTCGGCTTCAGATAGCGGACGTGGGATTTCTTGATCCAGCTCGCGAAGTGGTCCAGGTCGTTGATATAGGCTGAAACCGTGGCGGGCGACAAACCGCGTTCGGCTTGCATGTAGCTGGCAAAGGCGGCAATGTCGTCGCGAAGGCTGGGCTTTATTTCAGGCATTGTCAGGCCTCGCAACCGGCCCATATCCGCCCTGGCGGCTGCTGCTGCCGTGAGAGACGATAAGCCCGTCCCGTACCATCGTGGTTAGCTTCGCGGCCAGCCAACCGGAATACTTGTACCCGGTCATTCGGGCGATCGCCTTGCCCTTCAATCGCTGGCCCGGCTTCACCACGTCGATCACCTGCAAAATGTCTAAATCGGCGTCGGTGAATGCCCGCCCCGATACCGAGCCGCGGGCGATCGATACACGCACGACGATACCGCCGACGGCAACCGTGGCACCGATCGGATGGGCGGGCGCAGGAAGGGCGGCGGCTTCGGCGGCGACGCGCTGGGCCAGAGTCAGGAGAGCGGATTCAGTTTCGGTCATTGGCCAGAGTCCTTTGTGGGTTTGAAGATCTTGTCCACTGCTGTTTTGAGATGCTCTTTGCGCCCAGCAACGTGCAAGTAGTGCTCCGTTTGGGCGGTCTTGCTATGTCCCATCAATTCGGCGAGCGTCACAATGTCCACGCCACGAATGACGGCTTGCGTGCCGAACAAATGGCGTAGCTGGTGGAGCGTGACTTGTCCCTTGATGCCGGCCCGCTGCAACGCCGCTTTCACATTCCAGGCGATGGCCGGCTTGATCCACGGCTTGCCCCAAGTGTTTTGGAAGATCAATTTCCGGTTCGGGTCGATGGCATCGCGCCGCTTGATCCATGCCAACAGCTTCAATGCGACCGCGGGCAGCATGATGACTCGTGGTTTGCCTTTGCTCTTTTTCATTGTTTTGTGCTGGGTCAATTGGATACAGCAGCGCTCGGCGTGGAAGTCCTCCCAGGTTGCGGAAATCGCTTCACCGCCGCGCGCTCCGGTGTAGCGCAAGAAAACGACCAGCCGCCGGAATGCAGGCGAGCTATGGCGCAAGAGCGCTTGGTAGTGGGCCGGTTCCATCGCCTCGCGGCGTTCGCCAGCCGGTCGCGGCGTGCCGGCGAAGGGGTTGTGCTCGATGATGCCGAGTCTTTTTGCCCAGGAGAAGGCGCGGATGAATCCGGCGATGATGCCGGATTTTGTCCAGTCGCTTGGCCAGCAGCCGTGACTGTTCACCCACAACAGCAAGTGGTGCGGCTTGGCCTTGGCGATCGGCAGGCTGCCGTAGACGGCGCTGAACTCCGCGAACTTGAGTGTTCGTTGCTCGTAGGTTTGGGCGCAGATTTCGTTCTTGGCGTGCAGCAGGTACAAGTCGAGCACTTCGCGGACGAAGCGCGGTTCGTCAAACGTGGCGGGCTGATTGGCGGGCATGGTGATGGTCTCCGTGGATTGAAAAGCCCGCCAGTCGCACTCCGGCGGGCGAAGTTGGTCAATGCCCCGTCGCGCGATCCGCGCCGTCGTGCAGGAGCGTATAGTCGTCGCCGATGTGCGCATAGATGCGGTCGATCATTTCGCAATTGACGTGACCGGCGATCGTGGCCAGCACTTTCAGATTGACGCCCGCTTTCACGCCGTCGGTCAAGAATTTGTGCCTTAGTGAGTA
>JBGQCZ010000895.1:0-2213 GCA_041495645.1 Gemmataceae bacterium
GGTGCCGTCATGGATGTGGACGGTCGGGAAAAACAGCTGCCGGGGATTGGCCCGGGGAAACTCGAAGGCCATGGGATGCACCTTCTGCGCTCCCTTTTTCAGCTGAAATACGGCAAAGCCAAAGTCCTTGTATTGCGGCAGCTTGTCCCAGACTTTGTTCGGCAAGCGGAATTGCTCGTCGAGCCGGGAGAAGTCCTTGAGAGTCGGCACGAACGAGGCGATGAAACTGCCCACCTCGACGACTTTCAAACCCAGGCTGGTGCCGCCAAGTCCTCCCGCAGCCAGCCCGCGGCCGGCCGCTTTCGCTATCGGGAAACCGGCCAACATTTCCGTGAAGAACTCCGGGCATTTTTCCAGGTTGATGAATTTGACCGCGTCTTCCTTAGCGTCCTTGGGCGTGGGGATCGGCAGGATCATGGCCAGGTCCTCGGCCGCGCCGAATTTCATGCTGTAAACGAGATACTGCCGGCCCTCCTTCGCCGGCCGAGCGAAGATGTTCGTGTCCGCGACGAATTTCACGTTCTTGCTGAAGCAGCACATAACCGATTCCTCCGGGAAAGACTTGTGTAATGTTCGGACGAGGCCGACATTGAAACCGATTTTCTGCAAAGCCGCACGTGGCGCTATGGAAGCGAGAATGCCAGCATTTCCGGTTTCGCGATTCGCACGTAATCGGCCACCGGCATGATGATCGAATCGGTCAACGAGCCGGCGTTGAAGGCGATGACGTCATTTTCCATGACGGACGGATCGACGTAAAGAGGCAAGGCCAGGATTGGTTCGCCGAACGGCGGCACCGAGCCCGGCACGAGGCCCGTGAGTTTCTCGAGCTCGTCGCGCTCGGCGAAACGGGTCTTCTTGACACCGAAGTGTTTTTTCACCGCCGCCGAATCAAACCTCTTCGCCGCGCTCAGCACGAACAACTTGAAATCATCGCCAACCTTCACCAGCAACGCCTTGCCGCCGACCTTGACCGGCTCGCCGCGCGCCGCCGCCGATTCCTCCGAGGTGAACGTCTGCCCGTGCTGGACGTGGCGAAACGTCACGCCCGCGCGCGTCAAGCAAGCGACAATCTTGTCAAAAATCGGAGTGGACATGGTGTCCTTGCAACGCCCCGAGCGGCTATTTCTTCCTGGCTTTGTCAAACGCTTCGGCTTCCTGCGGGGAGATCAGGCCGTCGCCATCGGTGTCGATGAGCTTGAACTCCTCGGGTGTACCGAGGAACTCACGGAGCGACACATCGCCGTCGCGGTTGCGGTCCATTTTGCGGAACCAAGCCGGGCCGCGCGTCGGAGCCGGCGGAACTCCCATGCCGCCCATCGCCGTCGTAAACGCGACGCCTCCATACTGACCGTTGCTCGGCCCCTGCCCGACGCTGACGCGGGTCTGCCGCGGCAGATCGGTCTTCTTGATCGTCCCGCTGCCGGTCACGTCGAGGGTCGCGAAGTTCTTGGCGGCGTCGATCAATTCGCGGCGGCTGAGTCGAAAATCGTGGTTGGTGTCGATGAGATCGAACAACCCGCGGCCGCGATCGACGACCGTGACTGTTACCTGGCCCGAACTGCCGGCCTGCAACAGATCGACGAACTTCTGGAACTCCTCGACATAGAGCTTGCCGTCGCCGTTGCGGTCGGCGATGTCGAAGATGCCGACGAAGAACTGAATCTGCTGACTCGTTTGCAATTGCTGTTTGTCGACATACTTCTTATCGCCGGCTTCGGTCTTGAACTGCTGCATGTAGTATTGGAGGTTGGCAGTGAAATTCGCGGCGTTGTTGCCGACGGAGCGGTTGAACTCCACGATGTCGCCGGGAACGCTCAGGCGCAACAGGCCGTCGTTGCCAACCTTGGCCGCGCTTTCCAGCGTTGCGCCGGCGGCGCGCACCCGCACTCCGGACGACGGCCCTCGAGAAAACGCGCGGTCCACTCCCTCGGTGATCGTGCCCAGTTGCACGGTCAATTCAAGATCCGGCGGTCTGGTCAGCCACGCCGCCAAAAGGGCTTTTTCCACGTCGCGCATGGAGTCGCGGACAAACTTCGGCATCTTGTCGTTCGCGCGTGCGGCCGCGAGCATATGGACTGGCTGCTTTTGCGCGTCGAAGTATTGCAGAATCTTCGTGGCCTGCATGTTGGCTGGTTCGCCTTCGGTGAGGCCCAGGAGCGGACTCTGCGATGCGCTCACTTGGCGCGTTGTCATTACGTTCACGCCGTCCA
>JBGQCZ010000896.1:0-2209 GCA_041495645.1 Gemmataceae bacterium
GAATTCCCGCCGATGCAAAAGGGCGCGAGCTTCAATCTCGATGCCGTGAAAGCGGAGATGGCGAAACGGATGGCACAGGCTGAGGCGGCCAGCAAGGGCGCCGGCCAATAACCTGAATGCCTTCACGTCGGGCGGCGCGAAGGCGCCGCCCGCCTTTTTATCCAACAAGCGAAGGAAGGCGGATCGGATTTCGTTCCACCGTCGAACTTGGCTAACTACCTTCGACGCCGGCCCAATCGTTCCGCGCGAGCGCCCCAATGGGCGCTCGCTTCGTTTTTTGTCGAACTAGGTCGCCGGTGTTGGAGTTTGACAGATGCGTGATTATCCACTGTCCGCGGGCAAAATAACAAAGTGCTTGAGTCCGCGTGGTTGAATCGCCCGAAAATGCCGTTGGTCCACGGTAAACACGCGCGGAATCTTGAGACGCTCGGCGGTGGCTACAACGGTGGCATCAGCGAGACCGAGAGCGAGGCCGCGATACTGTTGCATCAGCTCCCGACACCGGCCCAAGTCTTCGGAAGACGGCGACACGAGGGTGAAGGCGCCCAATTCAACGCTTTCAAGGAACTGCAAGGCGGCATCGGCGCCGAGTCGCGTTGTGAGCAAGTAGTCGAGTTCCGCCAACAGAATGACTGGAAGAAACAGAGGTCCCGGTTCGGTTTCGACGATGGCTTTGGCTGCCGCGTGCTGGCCATCGTCGGCATCGTATAAGGCGTACACCGCGGCCGGTGTCGCAAATTACGGCCATAGCCCTTCCTTCACGGCTTGGCGGAGTAATTCGCGTGCTTTTTCGAATCCGTTGGCTTGGCCGCTGTGGTAGTTGCCCATGCCTTTGGGCAACGGTCGAGACGTTTGCACGTACGCGGACAGGGCTTCGCGCACGATCTCCGTCTCGCTCCGCTTTTGGTCCGCGGCCAAACGCCGAAGCACCTCCGCCATGGTGTCGTCGAGTTCGACCGTAATCGCAGTCACTTTGGTTCTGTCTCTGGCGTGGAGTTGCCCGAGCCTTTGTCGATTACTCGATTCTACTCTGGTAACGGCAAAAACGGTAGCCGGCTTCTCGGCTTCGCCGAATTGTCGAATTCGTCGTGCTGACGCCGGGTGGCGGGGGTTGAGTCTTCGATTCTCAGTGCGTGGCGAAAACCGGGGCTTCATCTCAACTTCGTCCACCCGCTCGCGCGATCATTCCGCATACTTCTCCGGCAAGCCCTTCACGATGCGCACGGTTTCCAGGCTCACTTGGCTCAGGCGCATTTTGTCCACGACCTTGTACGACAGCGGCACGACTTCGGTTTCTTTCCACCTGATCGGAGGATGTCCCCGTTCTCCGCGTTCTCCACAAACGACGATTCGGCGGCGCGAGACGTGCACGACTATCTCGTCCAACCACTCAACGTTTGATCCAGAGCGTCAGAATCTGCCGGATGCGCTCGCGAGTCAGTCCGAACATGTTGCCGATGTCTTGAAGCACGCGGCGCTTCACGATCCGCGCTTGCCGGCGATGCCGTGACGGGACCGTTTGCAGTTCCGCGTCGGTCAGTGGGCCGCTTCCAAGGCGCAGTTTCACGATCGCCCGATCGCGATCCGACGGCGGATAACCGCGCTCGGGCGTCCATTCCGAACCAAGCGGAATGTCGGGAACCCCCCAGCGGGGCCGTACCTCGCCGCGGCGCTCTGCCTCGGCGCGGGCCGCGGCGTGCGCCACGGCGCGCCTCGCCTCGTAAGCCTTGGTGGAGGCGCTGTATTTCCGATTGGGGCGGCGGCGGCGGCGGCGATCGCGTTCGAGCTTCGCTTTCCGGTATTCTGGGTCGTTGCGGTAGCGTTCCCGTTCCCGGGCATTGCGCGCCTCGCACAAGGCGGGGTTCTCGGCGTATTCCTGTTTTCTCTTTGCCAGAATGCGCACGCGGTGGCGCTTATAGTAGCGCTGCGTTGGCGTCAGGTGGTCGGCCGCTGGTTTTCCGCGCGCCGACGATTGTTCCCGAGCCATGATGGTGAACCCTCGTTCGATGATTCGCGCGCAAGCATCTGAAAATGTTGGCGCAATCTATATGTTATCCGGCCGGACGTGCCGGCCCGCGTGGGTGCGCGCCGCAGACATCGGGCTGACGCCCTTTCGCCTCGACGCTCGCCAAGGCAACCGATCCTAAGCCGTGTAGGCAGCCGGCAAGCCTTTCACGATGCGCACCGTTTCCAGGCTTACTTTGACCAC
>JBGQCZ010000897.1:0-2194 GCA_041495645.1 Gemmataceae bacterium
AGGCGTGGATAGAGCAAGGCATTCGTTCCCACAAAATCCTTGGCGTGAAATGTGTGGCCGGAGTTGATGACGACGTACTTGGTCAGGTTAAGCGGGCTTGGGTAAATGAGCGCAGGCAGGTGCGATGCCGATTCGTAGGTCTTGCCGCCCACAACGAGCGATTCCTTGGTCCAGGTGATTGGCAACCGGTCAAGCACTTGGGCAATCAGGCTATTCGAAGACGGATCGCCGAACAGGATCAGGTGTTTCGTGGCAATGTCGTCGTCGGTTACGTTGACGTCGTCCTTGACGGGCAAGTCGCCGCGCATGAACTTGTTCCACTCCTTCTGGAATCGCCTCAGGTCGGCCTCGACGTACTCCTTCACCGAGGCATGCCAACCATCGCTCGAACCGCGAACACAAAGGAACCCTTCCATGAAGGCGTCGTCGATCGGTCCTTGCAGATTGGCCGTTTTTTGCAAACGGCGGGCGCGGTCGGTGGAGATCCTTTGCGGCAGCGTGGCGGTCCAGTCCTTGCCTTGGCGTTCGAGAAAGACCGACAGCCCGCCCATATGCGGGCAAGGCTTGGCTGGTAGTTCCTGACCGTCAATTAGTACGACTTGCTGCCCCGAGACCCCGCCCGGCAATGCCAAGCGTAGCGTACGCACATTCGCGGTTGTCACCTTGAATCCGTTCTCAACGCGTGTGGCGTCAACTTCTGCCCGCCGATAGTGTTCGGCAAGGTTTGCAATCTCCAGCCAATCGCACAGAGGATATTTCGTGGTGTAGGTAACGAAGCGGACTCGTTCCGGATAAGCCCCCCTTCCCTTGTCCGGACCGGCATACTTCACGTATTCCGCTTCGGCCTTTTGTTGCCATTCCGGCGGAAAAGCGTGTTCGAGTCCGGGCGCGACCAACAGCGTCATCGGGATGTTCTTCGGCTTGAGGACGGCCTCGATGTTTCGCGCCGCCTGTAACTGCTGATCCTTGTCTCCGGCATAGGCCACGACCGGAACATTCGCGGCGTTTTCGGCATAATCCACAGCGTCGTAAATGTGCAGGCACTTGGCGATCGGATCGGGGAATGATTCGGGCAGGCCGCTGTAGCCGCGAGTGGTGCTGAAACCCGCGCCGGGGCCGATCACGCACCAGCGATCTGGGCGGTGAAGTCCTAAATGCCAAGTTCCGGCCCCACCCATCGAGAATCCACGCAGCACGACGCGCCGCGGGTCGAACATGTCCCGGCCCATGAATCGCTCCGAGGCCGCCAATGCCTCCATCGCTTCGAGCACGTCGGTTTCGCCGGCCCAACGGTAAGCGTTGTTGCCACGGCCAAAGATCTCAAGCACCACAAACGGTTGGTCCTCGGCGGGTTTGTCGCCGCTGTGATCGTGCAGGAACTTGACTTCCATCATGGTTGGACTGCGGCCGTGCAACACCACGTCGAGCCGCCATTTCGCCCTTGGATCGCGCCCGTAATCCCGGGGAAAGGTCACGGCGTATGGCTGAACGGACCCGTCGACGCGCGAGCGATAACCGCGGACAATCGAGCGCCCGGCAATGCCGAACCACGGCGTCTCGCCGCGCGCCGCCTGCGCCGCCCGCAGCAACCCGCGATCCAACACCTCAATCGTCCATTTGCCCGATTGCTCCTGGAAGTACTCGTCGTGTCTCTGCGTCCACTGGGCCGCCTTCAGATAGACTTCAATATCGGCCAGGATTGGATCGCGCACGTTCTGAAAGCTCAGCACGGCCAGCGCGCGATCCAGGGCGCTCGTACGAGCGATGATGCCTTCCAGCGTTTCTTTGTCGGGTTTCTTCGCGTTCGGGGGAGCATAGTCCTGGGCCGCCGCGGAAACCGGCAACATGGCGATCAGGGCCAAGCCGGCCAAGACGGTTTTCATGACGAATCTCGCTGTAAATTGTCGTATGTGTCATTGACCATACTGGCGATCCAAAGCTCGACAAGCAGCGTATGGGGAAAACCATCCGGGCCAGGCAGTTGGCTGCGGAGCGCGGTTTCCTAAAACGATCTTGCCACTTCCGCGACGGAGATTGACGATGCACCGCTCGGCTCTGCTGGCGTTGGCTTGCATTTTTCCCGGCTTCGCCGCGCTTCGCGCCGCCAATCCCGATGTCATCGTCGAGTCTTCATACGGAAAGTTCACGGTCGAATTGTTCGAGGAGAAAGCGCCGATCACGGTGAAGAACTTTC
>JBGQCZ010000898.1:0-2154 GCA_041495645.1 Gemmataceae bacterium
ACAAGTGCCTTGATGAGATCGTCGCCCTTATCCTTGTATTTCAGCAGCAACTCGGCGATGCGCGCGCGAATGGCGGCATCGGGATGTTCGCGCAATTCTCGCAGCAAACCAGGGAAAACCACGGCGACTTTGGGACCGGCCTGTAAGTCGATGATCTGCAGTGCCGCCTGTCGTTTCCGCGCGTCCGGGTCTTCGCGAAGGAATTTGAACCACTCGGTGACTTTTTTCCCGCGAATCTCCGGGTCTTCGTCTGCTCGAAGAGGAGATGCGAAAATGAAGAGTCCTGCCAAACCACAAGAAACCGCGATGAGGAGAGCGCGAATCACGGGCGTGACCCTCCCGGGCGAGGGAACTGCGTCAGATCGACGTATGAAGCGATGATGTGAACTATAACGGCGATGGCCCTGCTCTGTCAAAGGATATTCCGCACCAGTGCGCAACAACTCCGAACCGCGTTCATGAATCCATTTGGAATTTGCCTACCGCCTCAAAAGCATGAGGGTAGTGGATGATTCGCGGCTCGCTCTCATTGGCTGGCCAACACAACAGGAGCACATCGAATCGGCACACCGGATCGCGTAAACGATGCCGGCGAATAAAGTGAACCGCCGCATGCGTTATTCGCCTTTGTTTCTCAGAATCGACGGAAAGCGCCGGTCGGCTCGAGTCGGCGGATGCGGTCGATCGCACCTCCACGAAAACCAGCGCCCGCCCATCCAAGGCCACAAGATCGAGTTCGCCGCCCGGGCACGTGTAGTTTCGCTTCAGGATGCGATAGCCTTGGCGACGCAAGAATCGCTCCGCGGCGCGTTCGGAGCGGTTTCCGAACCAGCGCCGCCACCACGGCCAACGGCTCAAAGCAAACAGGGGCATCGACGGATCCCCTTCGGCGGGCATGAGCTCACGCAGTCGTCGGAGCGGTCGCGCTTTGCGCCGGCGCTGGCGTGCCGTTCGCGCTCGGCTCGGCTTTGGCCTTCTCTCGCAATCGAGTGGCCTTGCCCACGCGTTTGCGCAGGTAATACAGCTTGGCTCGCCGCGTCCTGCCCGATCGTTTTACTTCGATCTTGGCGATTTTTGGCGAATTGACCGGAAAGATTCGCTCCACGCCTTCGCCTTGAACGATGCGGCGAACGGTGAACATCTCGCGTGCCCCCTCGCCCCGAAGCGCGATGACCACGCCGTTGAATACCTGAACGCGCTCCTTCTCGCCGTCCAGAATCCGCTGATGCACGTCCACCGTGTCGCCAACATTGAACTTGGGCCGTTCCGCCTTCACGTTCGCGGCGTCAACGACCGCGAGGAATTTATTCTTCATGGGCCACCGTCCTTTCCAGACTGATTATTGCCGTTTTTTTGACTGCGTAATTCCGATTGTTCACTTCGCCATTTGGCGATGGCGCCGTGGTCGCCGCTCAGCAGCACCTCGGGCACCGTCATGCCGCGAAATTCGCGCGGCCGGGTGTAGTGCGGGTATTCCAGCCGTCCCGGTTCCGAGTGCGATTCGTCGATCGCGCTCGTCTCATCGCCCAGCACGCCGGGAATCAGCCGAATCAGCGCGTCGATCACCACCATCGCCGGAACTTCGCCGCCGTTGCAAACAAAGTCGCCGGCCGAAATCTCTCGTGGCTTCAATCCCAAGCGGATGCGTTCGTCAAAGCCCTCGTAGCGGCCGCACAATAACACAATCCGCTCGTTCTTGGCCAGATCCTCTACGACCGGCTGCGTCAACCGCTCGCCCGCCGGCGTGAGCATCACCAGCAGACCCGGCGACCCGGCTTTGGCCTGAACCGCCTCGACGCCGGCAAAAACCGGCTCGGGCATCATGATCATTCCCGGTCCGCCGCCGAAGGGCCGGTCGTCTACCTTGTGATGTTTGTCGTCGGGCGACCAATCGCGAAGGTTCCAGCGGTGAACTTCGACCAAGCCGCGATCCTGCGCCAGCTTGAGAATGCTCTGGCCGAGATAACCTTCGAATATCTCGGGGAACAAAGTCAGAATGTCGAAGCGAACCGACATGCTTACTTGGGCGCGGCGGCTGGAGCGGCGGATTTCGCAGCCGCGGCGGCCGCGTTTTCCTGTTCGCACTTCACCATGTACTTCTTGAACAGAGTCGCGCAGCGTTCCGACGGCAATGCCCCGACGCCCATCCAGTAT
>JBGQCZ010000899.1:0-2153 GCA_041495645.1 Gemmataceae bacterium
CGCTGCTGCTCGATTTCGACATGCGTAATCCCTCGGCCCACAAGCTCCTGGGCATGTCGCACACTCCCGGTTGGGCGGAAATCCTGCGCGGGGAAATCAACGTCGCCGACGCCATCCGGCAAACAAACCTGGAAAAACTTTCCTTCATCGCCGCCGGCGATTGCGACCCGGTCGCGCTCAAGTCGCTCGTGCAGGAAGAACTCGGCCAGGTTCTCAACTGGCTCCGTTCGCAATACGACTTCGTCATCGTCGATACCTGCCCGGTGTTGCCGGTCGTTGATGCGTTGCTCCTGGGCAGGCATATGGACGGCGTGATATTCTCGGTGCTGAACGAAGTCAGCCAGATTCCAAAAATCTACGTAGCGACGCAGCGCGTGGCCCAGCTCGGCATTCGCACTCTTGGGGCCGTGGTCAACGGCATCCGCGAGGACAAGTACGGCTACGGCAGCTACGGCTACGGATACCGCAAGGCCGGCCAGAAGAAACGCACGCCGCCCGACCCGCAAGCCTCGCAAAACACACCGCCGCCCGGCACGGGGCAAACCACGCCCAAGCCGGGCGACGCCAATCAAGCGGCGGGTGAATCGTGAGCGGCCGCTTTGTATTCTCTGTTCTTGGCGCCGGCATCATCATCTTGTCTGGTCTCGTTCATGGATTGCGCACGGATCGCTGGTGGGTTTCCGATGCCCGTCAACAATTGGCCGCGCGGGTTCCGACGCTACCAGCCAAAGTCGCCGATTGGACGAGCGTGGATCTGCCGCTGGACGATTGGCAACTCAAGATTGTCGAGGCCGACGCCTATTTGCACCGCCGCTACACGCGCAAGATTCCCGGCCAGGAACCGGCGGAAGTGACGTTGATCCTGCTTTCGGGCCGCGCCGCTTCGCTCTCGGTCCACACTCCCGACGTATGCTTCGGCAACTCGGGCTATCAAATGGACGGCGAACCAATCGCATTTATGCCGGAAACGGCGAACGGCCGAGATGATTCGTTTTGGCAGGCGCGCTTTCGCAAGCCCGACGAATCCGGCGACTTTCGCGTCTATTGGGCCTGGTGCGACGGCGGAAAATGGCTCGCGGCCGCCGATGCCCGCAGCGAATTCGCTCACCGCAGCGCCCTGTACAAACTTTATTTGGTCTGCCCGCTTTCCCGCGACCCCGCGAAACTCGATCCGGCCCAACAACTGTTCACCGATTTGCTGCCCGAACTACACCGCTGCTTGACCGCTCCATGATCGACGCCTTCGATTCGAAGGACTCTTCGCAAACCATTCCCGCGGCGCCGGCCGCTGCCGATCCGTCGCCTCCGGCAAAGACGGCGTCGTTTCGCTTCAAATATTTGCCGCATTACATCCGTCTCGATGAATTGGGCGAACGCCACCGCTATGCGAAGATCAAACCGGTGCTCGATTGGTTGCTGGCCGCCGCCATGTTGATTCCGGCGTTGCCGTTGATTCTGCTGTGCGCGCTGGCGGTGAGACTTACTTGGCGCGGGCCGGGTTTTTACACGCAGGTCCGGCTCGGCAAGCACGGCAGGCCCTACACGTTGATCGAGATTCGCACCATGGTGATCGATGCCGAACAAGTTACCGGTCCACGCTGGGCCATTCCCGGCGACCAGCGCATCACCAAGGTCGGGGACTTTCTGCGCAAAACCCATCTCGACGAATTGCCGCAATTGTTCAACGTGCTGCGCGGCGACATGAGCCTGACCGGGCCGCGGCCGGAGCGCCCGGAAATCGTGCCCACGCTCGAAGAAGAGATCCCCGGGTACGGCCAGCGCCTGGCGGTCAAACCCGGTGTCACTGGCCTCGCTCAAGTGCAACTCCCGGCGGATACCGACCTGGCCAGTGTCCGAAAGAAGCTCTCTTACGATCTGTACTATGTGAGAGTGCACAGCTTCGGACTCGACCTGCGGCTGGTACTTTGCACCGCGTTCAAAGTGCTGGGCATATCGTTCAAGGCGCAACGCCGCATTTTCGCCTTGCCTCAGCACGACGAAATCGAGCGCGTCTCACACCTTCCGCTTGAAGCACCTAGTGCCTCAACCGTCCTGAATTGGCTGTTGCGTGGCCGGGGCTGAGAGGCTGTGAAATAAACCTCAGTCTCGCTTGGCGGTCGTGAGGAATGGCGCTAGGACTAAGGTATGAACAC
>JBGQCZ010000900.1:0-2128 GCA_041495645.1 Gemmataceae bacterium
GGAGGCGCGGTCGCTGCCGGCGCTGGAGGCGCGGCGGGCGGCGGATTTTCAGCCGGAGGTGGAGTGGGTATCGGCTCGCTCATGGAAACGCTCCTACGGCCGCGAGCCGCCATAACAGGCCGCATCGCGTGTCTCTAATCGTCAATGGATTAGGTTAGCGGCGCTGCTGCGCTGCGGCTATGGGAGATGATCCGCCGACGCGGTCACTGGCCGACGATCGTGGTGCTTTCTTCCTTGACCACATTGCCGGAAGTTAGATCCGGCGAAATCAACTCGACGTGAAACATCGCCGTGCCGGTACGAGTCGCCTTCAGCACGACCTGCTTTGTCACCGTGCCTCCCGGCGGAATCAAGAGCGGGCCGATTTCCACCTCTTGTTTCGAATTCTGTTTGCCGTCGGATTCGTTTGCAACGAATGCAAATTGATCAATCGGAAACTGGGCGGCCAACTTGACGTCCTTGGCGGGCGAAGTCCCACGATTGTGAACGATCAATTGGTAAGTAACCTTTTCGCCGACGGCGACCGGATCCTTCGATTCTCGGAGGGACAGTTGCAAGGCCGCTGCTCCCAGGAACTCGGTCTCGGCGGTAGCACGCTCCTCAGGTCCACGCCAAAGAACCGTGACAATATTGGGAATTCGCCCCGCCATCTTCGCGCGCACTGTAATCGCGTAAGTTCGGATGTCACCTGCATTCATTCTGCCGATGGGCCATTGCACGCGGTCTTTAAACGCTTGTCCGCCCGGCGTGGCGCGCTCCACAGTCATTCCTTGTGCCAGTGAGAAGGCGACGGCCACGTTGTCGAGCACCACGGAGCCGGTATTGACGACCCGGAATTGATACGTAGCCGGGTAATTCAAATAGACTTTCTCCGGTCCTTTTATTTCGACCTTCAGCGGTGGTTTGCCGGCGTTGATGCGCCAGATTTCCTTGGCGATCACTCCGCGTTCGCCGGATGCTTCGATATTGCTCTGCAGTTCCCCGGCTTTCCTCGGAATTACCGTGTAAGTTCGTTCTTCCTTGCCGCCCGCCTTTACCCTTTCAAACTTCCATACTTTTTGCTTCTTCCCAGCCGGCTCTGGGGCTTCGAACTCCAATCCATCTTCGAGCGATTCAGTGACCGTGACATTTAACACGTCGAGCGGTCCGTTGTTCTCGACAACCAATCGGCATGCCACGGGCTGGTTCTCAACGCCGTATTGGTGGGAGAGTTTCTTCACGCTCAGCTTCGGACGTTGCAGAACTGTCTTAACCTTCTGACCGTGCTCAAAGCTCACCCGCGCGACGTTTTCGACCGAATCGCCGGAGTCGCCTTTGAAGGCCAGTTCAAGTTTGATCGTGCGGGTTTCACCCGGCTTGAGTGTTCCGAGTTTCCACGAGACCATCTTGTCGGTGCGCTCGTCCGGTGTCGGATCGGCGTTGTTGAATTGCAGGTTGGGCGTGAGCGGGTTGGTCACTTTCACGTGATGGGCCGGAGCCTGGGACTTGTTTTCGACCGTGATCGTATAAGCGAGCGGGTTGCCGAGCGCCACGTTTCCAGGCGCGCTCACATGAATGCTGACGAACGGCGTGGGCGGATCGCTCGGCCCTTGCCCAGCGGCAACCGAGCCCGAGAGCGGGGTGGGAGCGCCCATCGGCGTCAGGATTTCCGGGCGCAAGCGTTCGGGAAGTTCCCGCGCGTGTTTCGGATCGGCAAGATCGGGCTCGGGCGTCTGCGGAACTCGCGTGGGCGGGATATTTCCGGGCGGATACTGACCGAGCGCGGCATCGACAGACACGAGTCCGACGGCCCATACCAAAACGATGACGATTCTTGTGCGCTGGGCCATGACATTTCGCTCCCAGGTTCTCGCCGCTTCCGGCTTCGGCGCAATGCCCCATTCATACCCGGATTCACCAATTCCCGAAAGTCGAGTTCTCCGCGAAAAACCCTAACTGCCTTGATTCTCCGCACTTGTGCCGCAAGTGCCATTTGTGGACACCGGCTCATACTGTTCCCGGAAATGCCGGATCGCTTCCGCGGGATTCATGTTGAACACGGCCCGGCCGGCCGTGGTCCATTCCCGGCCACGCAACGAGAACACCGCCGTGGCAGCGCGCAAATTGCCCACGGCGGGCAGTCCTTCCA
>JBGQCZ010000901.1:0-2123 GCA_041495645.1 Gemmataceae bacterium
CTCGTGAAGCTGACCGTGTAGGCCAAGGCGAAATTCGAGATTCTGCCGAAGCACCTGGTCCAACTCGAATGGACGCAGAAGGACGAGCGCGACCAAGGGCCCGCCAGTCCGGCCAGCACCGTCGAAACCACAACCGTGATCAAGCGCACCGCGATCGAGCAGCCCAAAGAACTCAGCGAAACGGCCCTGGAAAGCGTGCCGCGCGGCTTCGAAGTGCCGCAAGCGCTCACGCTCGTCTATCACAAGGACCAGATGAACCGCTACGACGTCGCCGTCGGCCGCGATTGGCGTCTCGTCGCCCAGACCGACCAGCACGTCGTGATGCGCTTGATCGAAAAAGGCGAGTTGATCGCCCAGGTCGCGCTCACGCCCTGGACCAAAGCCGATCCCGGCAAGCACGTTTCGATCGACGACTTCAAACAAGCGATGGCCGCCGCACCCGGCTGGCAACTCGATGAAGTGCTCGAAGCCGGCGAAATCCCCGCCGACAACGGCCGCTGGCTCTACCGCATCTCCGCCCGCGGCCAAATGGACGACGTCAAGGTCGTGCAAACCTTCTTCATCCTCGCCAACGCCAACGGCGATCAGGTCATCGCCACCTTCACCATGAAGCCCGGCCAGGCCGCCAAAATCGGCAACCGCGACCTCACCCTCGTCGGCTCCATCGGCTTCCCCAAGAAGAAAGACTGAACCCGGCCCGACCCGGAACCAAACTAAATCCAACTTTTGGCCTTGTGCGCAATTTTCGTTTTCTGAACGTATCTCCTTGCCCTGATAACACTTCCCGCCCGCCCTCGATGCCCTCAAAAACTTTGTGGAGAAAGTGGTTGGGTGGTGAGGTGAGGAGTGAGTTGAGTGGTGAGTTGGGGAGTGAGTTTGGTGGTGAGTTGAGGAGTGAGTTGGGAAGTGGTGCGGCTGGTGGTGGTGAGCGTGGCGGAGCGCGGAGTGGTGATTGTGCGCCGGGCGATCCGCGACCAGTGCGGCACGGCGATCCAAATCGATCAGCATCGCAACAGACTCGATCATGATTGGTCCCTCGGAAATGCGCGCACCGGAAGTGCCGAGTCGAGCCGATTCCAATAGTGTACACTAGTATAAACCCGATGCAACGCCAGGCGCCGGAAGTAGAATGGAATTCATTCCGTTCGCGATTTTTCCCTTGACACGGGCCACACTAAATAGTGAACATATACTCACTTCTTGCGAGGGTGCCCATGACCATCGACTCAACCGCCACCGCCGCACCTGCCGCCCCGCGTCTGCTCGACCGCGTCCGCGCCGCTTGTCGCCTGCGCCACTACAGTCCGCGTACCGAGGAAGCGTACCGGCATTGGATCGTACGCTACATCAAGTTTCACAACCTGCGCCATCCGTCAACTATGTCGGCCGCCGAGATCAATCAGTTTCTCACGCATCTGGCCGTCGACGGACAGGTCAGCGCTTCCACGCAGAATCAAGCCTTCTCCGCATTGTTGTTTCTGTATCAGAAGGTGCTCGACGTCGATCCGGGGCGCATCGAAGGCGTCGTGCGGGCCAAACGGCCCGAGCGCCTGCCGGTCGTGTTGACACGCGGCGAAGTTTGCCTGGTCCTCGATCAACTCCAACGCACGCCCAAACTGGTCTGTTTGCTCCTGTATGGGGCTGGCTTGCGGTTGCTGGAAGCCCTGCAGCTGCGCGTCAAGGACATTGACTTTGCCGCCGGCGAACTCCTCATTCGCCACGGCAAAGGCGGCAAAGACCGTCGCACCATGTTGCCGGCGGCCGTAGTCCCATTGTTGCACGATCATTTGAATAATCGCCGCCTCCTTCACCAACGAGATCTGGCTCAAGGTCTTGGCCGCGCTCCTATGCCCGACGCCCTCGACCGCAAACTCCCCGGCGCCGACCGCGAATGGGTCTGGCAATGGGTCTTTCCGGCGGCCTCTCATTACACCGATCGACACACCGCTGTGCGCTATCGGCATCATCTCCACGAATCGGTGATTCAGCGTCACGTGAAAGCCGCTTGCCTGAAAGCTGGCCTCGCCAAGCGCGCTACCAGCCATACTTTCCGGCATTCATTTGCAACGCACCTGTTGGAAGACGGCTACGACATTCGCACGGTGCAGGAACTGCTGGGACAC
>JBGQCZ010000902.1:0-2120 GCA_041495645.1 Gemmataceae bacterium
AAGGTCGGCCAGACCATGCCCGTTATCGCGTAAAGGTTTTTGTCGTCAGAGCCCACGTAGATGGTGCCGTCGGCTCCGATCGCTGGCGACGACTCAACGGAACCGTCAACCTTGAATTTCCACTTCTTCACGCCGACGGAAGTAACTGCGTATAAGTTGTGGTCTCGGGAGCCGACATAGATGGTTCCGTCGGAACCGATCGCCGGTGAGGAGCCGATCGGACCTCCGGTCGCAAATTCCCACCGCTTCGAACCGTCGGCGGGGTTAACCGCATAGAGTTTGCCGTCAAGTGAGCCAACATAAATCGTGCCGTCGTCGCCAAGCGCCGGCGAGGAGTCTACCCCGCCGCCGGTTGTAAACGTCCACTTCTTAGTACCATCGTCGGGATTGACTGCGTGAAGAATATTGTTGTTCAAAGAACCGACGTAAATCGTGCCATCCGTACCGATCGCGGGTGAGGAAAAGTTCTTGGTCGAGCCCGTCGCGTAAGCCCACTTCTTGTTGCCGTTGGGATTTATCGCGTAGAGGTCTCCGTCAGCAGAGCCAGCGTAAATAGTTCCGTCGGCGCCGAGTGCAGGCGAGGAGGACACGGCATCGCCAGTCGCGAAGGCCCAATTGAACGTCCCGTTGGGATTTACCGAGTAGATCTTGCCATCGCTGGCACCAGCATAGATCGTCCCGTCGGCGCCAATCACCGGACCCGAGGCATTGGAGGCGCCAATCGATTTTGGGAGGCCGGTCGGAAATGCCCAATACTCCTTGCCGTCGGGTTTGATCGCGTGTAGATTGCGATCGTTAGCCTCAAAGTAGATCGTCCCGTCAGCACCGATTGCTGGCGACGAACTTGCCCCGAGACCGCCCGCTCCGAACTGCCACCTCTTCGTCCCGTCGGGCTTGAGGGCGTAGAAGTTGCCGTCATTGGAACCCACGTAGATAGTTCCATCTGCGCCGATCGCAGGCGAGCTTTGATTAATAGCGCCCCCGGTCGTGAATTTCCATTTCTTGTCGCCGGTGTTGCTGCTGGTATCGAACTGGCTTCGTCCCGTGTGCCGGAGGTCATGGTGGAACATCGGCCACGCGGTAGATGCCAAGGCGGCGTCTGCTGGAGCTTCCAAACTCGGCAACGGCCCGTTCCGAAACGCGAGCGCCAAGAGGCTGCCGCCCAGGTCACGTAGCGAGAGCGGAAGGCTCGGGTCATTCGCAACAAGACGCCCGCTTGCGGTTACGCTCCGATGACTGGAAGTCGTCCCAGCCACCGAGCCTATGCGTGCATCGACCCAAGTGGCCGCAATTGATGCGACCAGCCAAGTGCCAACCGCGCAGGTTAGCACTGTGAGCCGAGAGCGCCGTTTCATTCCCCCGCCCGACTCATTGAGGCATAGGCCTACCTCTTTGCGCACGGAATGCACAACCCTCGATGCGCGAATCATGCCAATGACGCGCTAACGAAAGCATCTCCGGAATCACCTAAACCGCACCCCGAATGTCTCGCACGGAGCCATCGGTGAGGATGTGTAGCCTTTCGTTCCAGCGTTCCGATCGCGACGAAAATTCGGTCCACCTATGGCATCGATCGCGCTTGGTCAATCTCACGTGATTTTGTACCCAGTATCGTTCAGGACATTGGGCACGGCGCGCATGGCTTGGGCCGGAACCCTTATGTCATATATGGACCCCTGTCCCTGCCAAAAATTCCATCGGGAGCGCAATTTGAGCAGCAGCGAGCATTGCTAGCGAGTTGGCGCGAGAAGTGAAACGGGCTGCTATCTGAATTTCAAATGGTCGGCCGCTGATCGAATCGAAGAACCCACCGATACACCGATCATGAAGACGACGCGCGCCGGCCGCCGCGCAAATCGCCGCCATTGATATCAACGGAGATTCCGCCGAGGAGACTGCGACGCGGATCAAATCCGAGGGCGGCAACGCGTTCGCATTGCGCGCCGATGTTTCGAAGTCCGCCGGCACCACCGCGATGGTCGACGAGACGATCAGACGCTTCGGCGTGCCGAACATCGTCTACATTGATTCAAGTCGGGCCAAGGCGCACTGTCTTTTTCGCAGGCCCAAAGGAGGTCCGTTCATGAGCCGGGTTTTCGGAGAAATGCGGCAGATCGCGT
>JBGQCZ010000903.1:0-2117 GCA_041495645.1 Gemmataceae bacterium
ATCTGGCGGAGTACATCAAGAACCTGCACAACCTCACGACAGTAGCCTATGTGCACCACAAAGTGTCCCGTCACACCGTGCTTCCGGTGTTGGCGTGCAAGGAAATCGTGATGGGCGGCGCCGATACGTCGTGGATCGGCAAAGTCATCGATGATTCCAAGACCAAGTTGGATGCGAACAAGGCCCGGTCATACGAGCAGTTTGCCGGCGACCCGCGGGCGGCGGTCGTGCAAAAAATGTACGACGCGGGCGTGGAGCTGATGAAGGGCCGGCGCAACAACGCCGAGTTTTTCTTCGACAAGCGACGCCAAGACGAAGCGATTGCCCTGGGAGTAGTGGGCGGCGAACCGGTGCTGCCGCCCGGCGAATTGGCTTTTCTGAATAGCGACGAATGCCTGCGCTTGGGCCTCTGCAAGCTCGTGAACAAATTAAGTCGCCGGCAGGTGGCCGAAGTCTACGGCTTGTCGGCGGCGAGCTTGCGACACGACCCGCTTCACGGCCGCGCTCCGGTCGCCCGGTTCATGATCATCAAGGGCGAAGTCAACGGCACGATGAAAGAATCGCTGCTGCGACGGATTCGCCGCGCCCATGAAAACGACGTCAACACCTTTTTTCTGGAACTGCGAGACTGCAACGGCGGCAGCCCGCAAACCGCACGCGAGATCGCCGACGAATTCCGCAAGCTGATCGACGACGAGAAAAAACCCGTTCAACTGATCGCTTTCATTCCTTACTCCGCGCCGGACACGGCGGCGTTCATCGCCCTCGGTTGCTCCGAAATCGTCATGTGCGAGGACGCGAGTTTTGGCGATTTCGGCTCGATGATCGGCATCGGCCGCGACCCGCGGAAGATGGGCAACGGAGACCGCGATGCCGGCCCCGTCAAGAAATCGCTGGGAGATCTGCTCGAAGCCAGCGATCGCGATCCGGTGCTGGCCGAGGGCTTGCTTAACCCCGATTCGGAGCTGTACCGGGTACGCACCCAGAAAGGCGCCTTTGAACGTCGCATCATCACCGGCGAAGAACTTGCTCTGGACCAGCAGGCCGCCGAGCCGCGCTGGAAGATTGAGAATCAGATTAAGCACAAGGGCAAACTTCTCACGCTCAACGCGGTCATGGCCAAAGAACTGGGCATCGCTCGCCATCTCACCAAGACCCGCGAGGCCAGCGAGGCGTATTCCGAATATGGGCTGGACCCCGACAAGGTCCACGAGATTACGCCCGATTGGCTCGATCAGATCGCGACGTTCCTGCGCTTGCCTCAAGTGCGCTTTTTCCTCGTCGTGATCGGCATCACTTGCCTGATCCTGGAATTCAAGATTCCGGGCGCGACGGCGCCGGGCGTCATCGCCGCCATTTGCTTCGTGCTGTTTTTCTGGGCGCAATCGCAACTCGCCGGACAGATTATCATTCTGGCGATTCTGTTGTTCTTACTCGGATTGATTTGCATCGGCGTCGAGGTCTTTGTCTTGCCGGGATTCGGTTTTGTCGGCGTGAGCGGAATTCTGCTGATGCTCGTCGGTCTTGGGCTGGCGACGGTTGAACGCATGCCGCAGCACAGCGACGACTGGTGGGAGCTAACCGCAACGCTGACGCAGTTTGGACTGGGCATGGTTTGCGCGGTGTTCGGGGCGATTGTGTTGGCGCGGTATCTGCCGAAAATCCCGTATGCGAATCGTCTCGTCCTCCTGCCTCCCGGCGAAGACAGTGAAACCGGTGAGGAGTCGTCGGCTCTTCCGGGCATCGATCAAGCCATGGCTTTGCTGGGCGCGATTGGCACTTCCGCAACCGACTTACGGCCCGCCGGAATGGCCCGCTTCGGCGAGCAATTCGTCGACGTTGTCACCGACGGCAGTTTCGTGCCCGCGAGTGCCCGCGTGCAGGTCATCGAAGTCGAGGGCACGCGGATCGTCGTCAAGGAAGTGTGACTATCGGCCATCGGCCGCGGGCTGTCCGAACGCCGAAAGCCGAGAGCCGAAAGCCGAGAGCCGGATAAGATGGACAACCTGACGCTAGGCTTTATCTTGATCGGCGTAGCCCTGATTCTGACGGTTGCGGAGTTTTTTCTCCCCACCGGCGGGATTCTGTTGGTGCTGGCCGGATGCGCCGATCTGGTC
>JBGQCZ010000904.1:0-2109 GCA_041495645.1 Gemmataceae bacterium
CCCGATTCGATCCGCGAGTTTCCCAGTCGCCTTACTTTTCCCACGGATGCTTCACGCCGGGAATCTTGAGCTTGATTCGATACAAACTCACGTCGATGGTGACGTACAGGGTCGATTTCTCGTCGCCGGCGCCGAAGCAGCAATTGCTCGGAATGCCAATGGGCTCCTTGGTGCCTGGCTGCGACGGGCCGGTGGGAATAAAGGCGATTTCCTTGCCCTCGGGATTCAGCACCAAGAATCCCGGCCGTTTCAAGCTGCGTTGGGCCAGGTACAGGTTGCCCTTCTCGTCCACCGCCATGCCGTCGAAGCCGTTTTCCTCACCGAGATCGTAGAGCGTCTTTCGCTCGCCGCTCACCAGTCCGTCGCCGCCCAACGGAAACGCGTAAAGCTTCATCGCACCCTTCTTCTCGGGGTTCGGTGAAATGTCGAGACGTTCGTTTTTGTTGTTGTGATCGATCACATAAAGGGTCTTGAAGTCCGGACTGAGGGCCACGCCGTTGGGCTTTTCGGCGTCGTGGGTGACTTCCACAACGCTCTTATCCTCGTTGATGCGGTAGACGGCCATGCGCTCGAGTTCCCGCTTTTCCGGGCCGAGGTAGCTCGGATCGCTGAAATAGATGCGGCCCTTGGCGTCGAGCGCCAGATCGTTGCAGGCGTTGAAGCGCTTGTCCATGTAGCGGTCGGCAAGCACCTCGCGCTGCTTGGTCTTGGGGTCATAACGAACCACGGCACGGCCCCCGTAGTTGGCCCCTTCGCACGCCGTCAACCGCCCCTCGCGGTCGAACTTCAAACCGTTCGACTTCTTGCTGTCGTCGATGTAAACGGTCGTTTCCTTTGTCTTGGGATCGAAGCGCATGATCAGGCCCTTGTCCTCGCCCACTGGAATGTCGGAGAAGTAGATGGATCCATCGGGGGCGCAGGTCGGACCTTCGGTGAGCCCACCGTTGAGCTTGGCGGTTCGCGTGAACAGCTTTTCGAGCTTCGCACCTTCGGGCACAATTGAGTCGCCGGTTGGAGCGGGCGGTTCCGCGGCGCGAATCAAAACGGCGGTCGCAACCAGTAAGGCGAGTGGCAGGGTGGAGCGCATGGCGGCCTCGGGTTGGAGAGACAATTCGTTCAAGAAACCAGTTGTAATCTTTTCCGCGCCCGGCTTCAATCGTCGAAGTGAAATTCCCGCCAAACAAACGGCTTTACATTTCGAATGCGTCTGGTAAGCTAGGTGTCATACATAGCTAGTACACCCCTGAGGCGTTGCCATGTCGCGGCTTGCTGTTGTGCTGTGCCTGCTGACGGCTTCCGTCGGAGTTGCTGCCGATCCGCTCCCGAAAATCGTGCGCGACGACGAGCAGGACTTGATTTTCTTTCATTCATCGCGGCCTTATCGGCTGCGCCTGCATTTGCAAATCGAAGGACAATCCTACACAGCTCACTGGGTCGAGGTGATGAAAGGACTGTTCCGCTTCCTCGACCAGAACGGCGACGCCGTGCTGAGTCAGGCGGAACTCGACCACGCCCCGAGCGTGACCCAACTCAAACAAATGATCCAGGGCCTGACCGACCTGGAAGCCGACGCACCGCCCAACATCGCGGACCTTACCGACAACCCCAAGGCCGGCGTGACGCTCGCCCAGTTGCAAGGATTTTACCACCGTGTCGGCGTGGCCCCGTGGCAGGTGGATTGGGTAGCTCGAACGTCGGATACGATCGCGATGGATGATGTGATATGCCAACGCTTGGGCGCGAAAGATGACCGGTTAAGCAAGGATCAATTGAAGCGTGCCGCCGAGACCTTGTTCAAACTGGATGTCGATGGCGATGATGTGCTGACGCTTTTCGAGATTTCGCCCAGCGGCTACAGCGGTAATTTCAATTTTCGCGGCACGTTGCAAACCAAAGGCGTGCCGTTCTACCTGCTGGATCGGGCCGACAAAGGCCGCGAATTGCTGGCGGCCGCCATCGTCGAACGCTACGACCGCAACAAAGACGGCAAACTGACTCCGGACGAGTTGAACCTGCCTGCGGATGTTGTTCGCAGACTCGGCGCAAAACCGGGCGAGCCGCTCACGGCCAAGCAGTTGTCGCACTGGCCCAGCTTGCCGGCGGACCTCG
>JBGQCZ010000905.1:0-2102 GCA_041495645.1 Gemmataceae bacterium
CCAAGCATCGTGCTCTTCGCGAACCTGCGACGCAATGTCTTCGGCCGTGCGCAGCCGCGGCGCTTTGCCAAAGAGATCGAACACCGAAACCGCCGCCTTCCCGGACGTGGGAATGATAATCAACTCGGCCGCTCCCTCGGCTTCGGGAAGCGGACCGTCCGGCACAAAGGTCCGGTCGGCGTAGTGGCCGCGAACGACGAGCGGCTGATTCATGTTGGTTTCCTCGCGTCAGACGACGGAGTTATCATATCACAGCGAACTGGAAAACCGTCAGCCACAATAATCACTTCTTCTCCCGCCCCCACACTTGCGCCAATTCCACCAGCACTTTGACCGCGGCTTGCATGTCTTCCAGGCTCGTCCATTCCAGCGGGGAGTGCGGGTTGTGTTCGCCGGTGGAGAGGTTGGGCGTGGGAAGGCCCAATTCGGTCAAGCGCGCTCCATCGGTGCCGCCTCTGAGGATCGGAAACGTAGGGGTCAGGCTGGCTCGTTTCGCGGCTTCCTCGGCGAACTTGATCGCTCGCGGTTCCTTGCCCATGCCGTCGGCCATGTTGCGGTATTGTTTCTCAATTGCGATGTCGATCCTCGCTTTTGGGAATTCCTGCATGAGTTGGCGGGCGATCTCGCGCAGGAGTTCGGCTTCCTTCTCCAGATTCGGCGTGTGGTGGTCGCGTAGCAACATGCGAATAGTAGTTTGACCGACTCCGCCTTCGATTGAAACCGGGTGGATGAAGCCCTCGCGGCCCTCGGTGGTTTCGGGCGACATGAACTGTTTTGGCAAGCGATCGACGAACATGGCGGCCAGCCGAATCGCATTGACCATGCGGCCCTTGCCGATCGACGGGTGAATGTTCACGCCGGTGATCGTGACAGTCGCCTTGTCGGCACTAAAGGTCTCGCCTTCGATTTCGGCCTGACCGGCGCCATCGAGTGTGTAAGCCACGTCGGCGCCGAGTTGTTTCAAGTCGATGTGATCGACGCCGTGGCCGATTTCCTCGTCGCAGGTGAAGCAGACGCGGATCGGTCCGTGCGGAATATCGCGATGGGCGATGAGATGGGCAATCGCCTCCATGATGACGGCGATGCCCGCCTTGTTGTCCGCGCCGAGCAACGTCGTGCCGTCGGTGGTTACGATCGTCCCGCCCTTCAATCCGAGCAATGCCGGGCTCTCGAAAACGCGAATGACTTTGGTTTTGTCGCCGGGCAGAACGATATCCTCGCCGTCGTAATTGCGGCGAATCTGCGGGTCGACATTTTTCCCCGTGGTTTCCGGAGACGTGTCCAGGTGCGCGAGCCAGGCCATCACCGGGGCGGCGTGCGGCACTGTGGCCGGCAGCGTGGCCATGATGATGCCGAACTCATCCTGCACGGCGTCGTTTAGACCAATGTCCAACAATTCCTGCACCAGGATGCGGCCGAGGTCAATCTGGCCCGGTGAACTTGGGTAAGTCTTCGCATCCTCGACGGCCTGCGTGTCGATGCGAACGTAACGGCAAAACCGATCCAGCAACGCGCTCATGACGATTTGACTCCGATTTTCGGGCAGAACGATTTCATCGTGCATTCATCGCATTTCGGCTTGCGGGCAAAGCAGACTTGCCGGCCGTGAAAGATCATCCGGTGGCTGAATTTGGTCCATTCCTTTTCGGGAATCAACGCCATCAAGTCGCGCTTCCGGGGCCAGCCGGTCACGCTGCGGGAAATCTTCATGAAAGCGGACGAGGGTATCATCGCGGCCAGCCTGCGCGAAACCCAGGACCGCCATCCGGGCTTGCTGATCGGGAGCTATCCCAACTTCTCGCGGCAGGAGTATTCCGTCAAAGTGACCCTGGAGGCGCGCGACGCGGCGTTGGTCGACACGGCGTTTTCCGAGCTGGAGCAGCGCCTGGCCGTGCTGCCCATCACCATCGTGCGCACGACCTGACGGTCCAAATCAATCCAGGCGGCTTCATGGCCAAAGTGACGGGGATCGGCGGAGTCTTCTTCAAGGCGACCTGTCGGTCCACGGGAATCATCGCGACCAGATCGTCGCGCTCCATCAGCTCCAGGCCTGCCTGCCGGACGGTGGCGTTGTGGCTCGAGTGATGCCCGACCTTGTAGAA
>JBGQCZ010000906.1:0-2101 GCA_041495645.1 Gemmataceae bacterium
AAAATCAAATTATGTAATCGATGGGCTTGATCGTGAATCTGCGCCAAGAACATGTCGCGATTTTCCAAGTCATTGATGGCGCCGTCTTGCAACGTTTCGACCGAGGCTTTGATGACGGCTAACGGCGTCTTCAGTTCGTGAGAAACATTGGCGACGAACTCGTGACGAAGCCGTTCGAGCCGGCGCAGTTCGCTGGTGTCGTGCAGGACGATGATCGCGCCGCCGGCTTCTTTCTTCAGCGGCGACACATAAATAGCCAGGCTCTTATTCGGGTTGCCTTTCCAATCGAATTCCTCTCGTTGAGGTTCCGCTGTTTCCAAGGCCTTTTCGACGATGCCGACGATGTGCCGCTGACGAACGACTTCCCAGAACTTGCGGCCGATGGCTGTCTTCGGATTGAATTCCAGCAACTCGCCGCCGCGCTCATTGGCGAAATCCAAACTTTGTTCGCCATCGATCGCGACGACCCCCTCGACCATGCCGCCCAAGATGGCCCGCAATTGCTGGCGGTCTTGTTCCACTTCGGCGAACTGTTCCGCGAGCCGCTCGCTCATGGCGTTAAACGAGCGGGCCAAATCGCCGAGTTCCCCACTCCCCAATGCGTAAATCTTCTTTCCGTAGTTTCCGGCCGTGATTTCACGGACAATCTCATTCAATTCGCGCAACGATTGGCGGAGTCGAAGCCAGAGCGCCAGCGGAGGCGTCAACGCAAACAAGCCGACCAAAACGGCGAGCACGAGCACGCGCTCGGCCGATGCTCCGGCGAATAGCGCAAAACCGGCGGCCGCCGCGGCGAATAGAACAAACAGCCCGTACAACACAATCAGGTTTCGTGACATATAGAACAGCGAGTCGAATCCCAGGCCGAGATCTCGTCAGAGGGAAATACCCGTGCGCCAGTTCGCATTCGCGGTAACCGGCCTGTTGGCAGTGGCCTCGGCATCACGCTCGGACATTTTGCCACCCGGCGCCAAATGGATCAACCACGTGGCGAAATTCGAGAATATCGCGGATTTTCCCGAGTACGTATTCTACGCCTACCCGCGCGATCTCGACCGCCGACGGCCCGGAAACTCATCGGTTCGCGTGACGGAATCGGGCGAAGTGGTCATCAGCGGCTTCAATCCACTTGCCGCCGGAGGTGGCATTTTTCTGTTTGCAGTCCCCAAGAAACTCCATGGCGATTCCGAAAGCCCGCCTGCGGAGGAATGGTTTACCGGCAATGTCGCCGGGGTGTTGAAGTCCAAACCGCTCGCGCACGCAGTCCGAACCGCAAACAAATCGGACCCGCGCGATCGCATCGTCACGACCTATCGCATCGAATTCAAGGACGGCCTTCAACTCGCCGAAGTCACCTCGGAAGAACTCAAGCGAACCGATGAACGGGTTTCGCCCGCGTCAGTCGTGACCGAGGATGCTCCGCGCGGGCCACAGTGGCACTGGATCATCGGCGGAGCGGCGACTGGCGCGGCGCTCGTGTGTGCTTGCTGGCTGGCGCTGCGAAAGAAAGTGTAATCTCCGAAATGCTTGTCACACTGAACGCCCTCCGCGGCGGCCACCCGTTCACATTGGAACCCGGCAGAAATTTACCCTCCTGGACATTTCCGGACATTTTCGGACACTCCAATGAGACGGACATCCGAATCGCACGGCGCTGCAACGGGAAATTTTTCCCAGGAGTGCCAAGAGGCGCCAACAAGTGCCATCGGTGGAACCGTGTAGCTCGCGATGCTGAATCACGCCGCCGCTCGGCGCGCACAACCACCGCCGGAAACCGTTTATACTCTCAGGCATCTTCAGTTCCGACCCCATCAGAAGTAACAATTCCAAAATTTATGTTTGCAGCAAAACGCCTATATTTGTAGCGGTTTTTCTTAGTGTACAGATGAAACAGAACTTGTTTCTGGGGTTTTTTGTGGGAGAACAGCTTTCGCCCTCCGGTGCCACTTAGCATACGCTCGTGCCACTTCTGAGGTTGTGGCCATTTGTACAGTAAGCCTATAATGGCAGCAGCCTCGAAAGCGGGAGGGGCATTTCAAGGGCTGGCTTCGCACGCACCCTTTTTTCCGAGCCAGTTCTCCCTCCCGTCATTGGGGTGTCT
>JBGQCZ010000907.1:0-2094 GCA_041495645.1 Gemmataceae bacterium
AATTTCTCGGCTTGTTCGATCTCCTTGAATGCTTCGGCTTTCTTGCCTTGTTGGAGCAAGCCGCGGGCACGGGCGATGTGAATGTTACTGGTGATGCGGCCGAAAGCGGCGGGCGCAAGAGCCATGCTGGTGGGCATCACGCGGAGAATGTTCCGCTCGAGAAGGACGGCCGCGGACAAATAATCGCCCCGGTCCGCGAGCGCTCTGGCCAGGCGATCCTGGGCCGTGCCGAGAATCGACGTATTATTCGCGAGTAGCCGGCAAAGGAATTCGATTTCGCGAAAGGCGTCGTCGGGAAAACCGCGTTCGACGAGCGATTCGTAGAAGTCGAGGCGCATCGTGTCCCCGCCCAGCGGCATGCGATGGGCTCGTTCGATGAGCGTCTTGGCTTCGGCGTCGGCTGGATTTGTTTTCAACCGGGCCTGAGCGTGGAGGAAGAGCGGCAGCGGAGCGCTGGATTCGAGGTCCGCCACGAACCGATACGCCCTGGCGGCCTCGGGCCAGCGGCCCGCGATGGCGAGCGCGTCGGCCAGATGCAACTTCGCGGATGCCGAAGCCTTTTCCCAATTCGCGGCCACGAGCAAGCCCTGCGCCACGTCCGCCAGCCCCATCTGAGAGACGACTTGCCCCACCGCGTCGAAATTGGCCGTGTCCGAGTTGCGGTTCACCGGCACGTTCGAGCGCAGCAACAACTCTAATTGGTCTTTGGGGTAAGCCCGATCCTCAATCTGACGCAGCCGTTTGAGCAAGTCAGCTGGCTTATCGCTGGGGTGGGCTTGCACGAGCATTGCCCAGATGGTTTCAGTTTTGTCGCCAAGCGCCGGAAACAGCAAGGCAAAGGCCGCGCCGAGCGAACTGCCGTCGCGATTATCGAGCCGGTCCAAGAAGCGTTTCTCGGCGGCGGGCCGGCGGCCGAGCTTAACCTCCCACTTAATTTGTCGATCGAGCCAGCTCGGGTCGGTGGTGCTGCCCATGTCCTTGCTGAGGCCATCGAGCCATTCGCCCGCTTTGGCGGTCTCGCCGAGGCGATGCAAAAAATCGATGTGCTGACCGCGGGCGATGAATTGTTGGCCGGTTTCGGCCCGGGCCGCTTTCTCGGTCAGGGCCAGCGCGTCTCGATACCGGGCCTGCGACAAGAGAATCTCGGCAGCCAGGTTGCCGAGTTCGAACTTCGCCAGCATGTCCATCGCCAGTTGCGGTTGTTCGTTGACGAGCAGGACCTTGGTGGCGTACCAGGCGCGGTTGTCGCGTCGCTGGCCTTTGTCGCCGGCGAATTCCTGAATCTTCTTCAGCGTGTCCGGCAGGTCCTTGTCCTGGCCGGAAAGCCGCTGATAGGCCGCCATGAGCCCGAGTTCGGCGACCGCGTTCATGCCCGCGCCGGGCCGCAGCGAATGCTGGGCGAGAAGCTCGGACCAGCGGCCCTTTTCCATGAGCGACTGGCGTATCCAATAGGTATTTTCGGATTTCTTGGCCGCGTCGATGGCGCCGTCGCGGTCGCCCTTGATGCGGTACAGAGCGAGCAGGACGCGGGCGTCGAAGACCAGCCCGCTACCGGCGCGCTGGCGGAAATGGGCAAGCTTCTCGTCGAGCTTGCCGCTGCCGGCGTGGAAGGCGGCGTAGTGCGGAACGATGCTGTCGTTCTGAGCCCCGATGGCTTGATCGAGCATTTGCTCGACGAGAGAATCCTGTCCGCCGGCCGTCAACGACGAGAGGATTTTCCAGTCGTCGTAAGCGAACTCATCGAGGATAAGGCGGCGCTGCTTGTCTTCGACGGCGACGATCATGCGCAACAAGTGTTTGTCGCATTTGCCGCCGAGGCGCAGCATCTCGCGAATGATTTGCGACTGTTCGGACGGGATTCCGGCGGCCGCGCGGAAGCGCTCCATGAGCCGGACCACTTCGGCGGGCGTATCGGGATCGATGCGATAGGCGATGCGATCGAGCAGCACGCGGGCGCGGCGAACGATCTCGGGATCGCTGCTGTTGGCCGCTTCGCGGAGGTGTTTTTCGGCCGCGTCGCCGGCGTTCCACAGCAGCTTCATGGCCCGCTCGCGGACCGCGAAGGTCTGGTCGCCAAGTTGCTTGATGGCTTCC
>JBGQCZ010000908.1:0-2091 GCA_041495645.1 Gemmataceae bacterium
CATCGCAATCGCGAGCGGCTTTTCATTGCGCTGCAGCCAATCGGCAACGAGCGGATCATCCTTCGCGACCCAAGGCGCCTTGGTCCTGGCCGGCATCTGATCGTTCAGGTGATTTCTCTTCTGGCGTTCCTCATCCGGAAACTTCTCCTTCAAGTAGTCGGCATAACGAATGACGTAGTCGCCTTGTTCCGGCGGCGGATTGATGCCCAGCCACTTGAAATACTCCTCTGGCATGTTTCCCGCGCCTTCGGGATGCGGACCGAGTGCTTTCCATATCAGAACATTCGCATTGTTCTCGGGCGTGGTGCCTTTGCTTAGCCGTTCGTTGAGCGCCGTGACATAGTCGATGTAACCGTGCTTATCGAGCGGGCCGATGACGTAGGTTGTTTCCGGGCTGACCGTGAAAGTTGAGCGGCCGGGCCAGGAGGCGTAAATGAGCGCGACGGCGGCGAAAAGCAGCACGCCGAGGATGAGGTTTCGGATGCGGCGACGGCGGGACATGGCACGCAACCTCTTGCAAAGAACTCGCAAACGCATCGATAGCAGACACGGTCAATTCTTGACTCAGTGCGTTAAGAATTCATACTCATCATGAGTGATCCGTGGCTATTGGCATGATACGACAGCAATCTCGCCGAGCAATTCCTGCTGACCCGGATCGACCAGGCCGCCCTCGCTGCGGCGGGCGGAAACTTGCCGGAACCCGCTGGCATGATTCCTGGCAATGCGGTAAATTGGTCGTAGTGCGACAGGCACAATCTCACGGGGCTCGAAACATGCAGGCGGCCACGATGAATGGCGGCGAAATGAACATGGCCAAGGACTTCGAGTGGGCTCGGCATGCTCCCGAAGTCCAGCAGAACCCGGAACACTATGGGAAGCTGGTGGTCATCCAGGGCAAGCGAATCTTGGCGGTTGGACGGCAGTGTCAAAGCCTGGTTGCCCAAGCCGCCAACAGTGCCCAAGTGCCGGCGGAACAACTTGTGGTAGTCCTCGTCCCGCGGCCCGGATTGTGGGAAACTCCGCGCTAAGAAGGCGCCGGCATGAATCGCGACTATGGCATCGCCCACTTCTTCAAACTCGACCGCGGTTGACTGGTCGATCCTTCACGTTTCGGTGTAGCCGCAGGCTTCAGCCTGCGCGAGGACCTCCACGCAGGCTGAAGCCTGCGGCTACCGGCGATCGGCCGGTTCGCAAAGCCCGTGCGATCTGTGTTGGCTCGACACGGGTGCGCCCATTTCCGTCATTCCGTTCCATGTTCATCATCAGCGCCTCGCGTGGCAGCCACTCCCAGGAGTCCGCAGCACTTGGGCCGGACAACCGTGCGATCTGGGTCGAATCGACGTCTGGCTGCCAACCAACCGCGCCCCATTCCTGCGCGGTCCCTTCTCATTGTTGGCGAAGTTTCCACAAATCGATCCGCCGGGCGACCTCGTGCCGGTCCTTCTTGGCCTCGAGTTCTTCCTGGCGCACCAGCTGGAATTCCAAATGTTTCTCCCACCACAGCAATCACTGATCCGATTGCCCTAAATCCCGTACCTGAAAAGCCGCTACCCTACCGCGCTTGCATCGCAACGTAAACTGATGTACATTATCTGGGTCATTTCGACGCGGCGCTTCACGTGCGCGCGTTTCCGAGGGTTCGATCATGTTCAAGCCATTTCAAGTGTTGATCCGCGCGGCCCGTAGCGGCGCTTTCGACGCCAACCAAACGTTCTACACAACCACCACCACCACTTTCCCAACTAAGATTTTGAGCGTCCGTTGCGGCGGAGCTAAGTCGCAGATTTACAACGAGTTGCGCGCCAACGCGGAAAACGGCGCACGGGGCAAAAAGTTTGATTTAGTTTGGTTCTTGGCACGAAACGGGCTTGGATCTCTTGCTTTGAGACCGTCCGTTGCAAGCGATTCTTCTTTGCCGCCCGCTCCCGCCTCGCTTACACTGGCGGCATCCCTCCGTGTGTTCAGCCAGAGAATCATCATGACCACCTTGAACCTGCTCGCACCATCGACCGCCACCGTCATGCACCCACTCGAACCGCTCACCGCGGCCGAGGTGCAGCTTGCCGTCACGATTTTGAAAGACCACGG
>JBGQCZ010000909.1:0-2080 GCA_041495645.1 Gemmataceae bacterium
ACGCTCAAACCATTCTTCGAGCGTACCGGCGTAACCTGAGGTGCGCGGCTTGAGAATCGTCTATCTGAATCCGGCGTCCGGACTCGGCGGGGCCGAGCGTTGCTTGCTCGACATGATGGGCGCCGTTCGCCGGACGGCGCCATCGTACGAACTGCACCTGGTGGTCTCGGCGGACGGTCCCTTGATCGAGCGGGCGGAACGACTCGGAGTCCAAGTAACCGTTCTGCCGATGCCGAAGGCATTGCTGCAGATGGGCGACAGCATGTTGAACGGCCCAAGCCCGGGCAAGGCCATGCTGGAACTCGGTCGCCGCGGAGTCAAGGCTGGATGGGCTACCTGGCGGTATGTCAATCTGCTGAAAAGAACGCTAAAGCAGATCAAGCCGGATCTCATACACTCCAACGGCATCAAGTTTCACCTGCTCGCTGCTGCGGCACAGTCAGCCGATGCGCCTTTGATTTGGCATATCCACGACTTCTTGAGCCTTCGGCCGCTCATGGCGCGGGCCCTGCGCTGGGCGTCGACCCGCGCACGCGGCGCAATTGCCATCTCCGAGGCCGTGCGGCGGGACGCTCAAACGGTTTTGCGATTCTTGCCGGTTGAACTCGTGTACAACGGAATCGATACCGACGAATTCTCGCCGCAACTGAACTCCGGGCTTTGCTTGGACAAATTGGCCGGAATACCCGAGGCAAAACCGGGCACTGTTCGTATCGGATTGGTCGCGACTTTCGCCCGCTGGAAGGGACACGAGATCTTCCTCCAGGCCGCGGCTCAAATTCTGAGCATTCGGCCGCAACCGCCAGCGCGGTTCTTCATTATTGGCGAGCCGATCTATCAAACCCGCGGCTCTCAATTCTCGACTGACGAATTGCGAGCCATCGCCGCGCAACTGAAGATCGACTCCCATATCGGTTTCATCCCTTTCCAGCATAACCCGGCCGCCGTTTACCGGGCGTTGGACATTGCCGTTCATGCCAGCACGCAACCCGAACCATTTGGACGCACGATCGTCGAGGCGATGGCGTGCGCAAAGCCTGTCATCGTCGCGCGAGCCGGTGGTGCGGCGGAGCTATTCACCCACGACCACGACGCCGTGGGGGTTCCGCCCGGCGACCCGGCAGCGCTGGCGACCGCCCTGACCCGACTCTTGATCGATCCCGCCCGGCTTCATCGTCTTGCCCACAACGCACGTCAAACCATAGTGGAACGCTTCAACCATCATCGCCTTGGCCCACAAATACTCGCAGCTTACCGCCGATTCACGTCTGCTTCGCGCGCCGCCTAGAGTGTGCGCAGAATCCCCAACGCTTCCTGTCCGGTCGTTTTTTCGAGGCTTGACGTGACGAAGTTCACACCGGGAGCTTTTTCGCCGAATGGCGAACCCAGCCGTTTTCGGTTGACACGACCCGACTTCCAGAATTGCTGTTCCCGAGGCCAATCGCCACTCCCCACTCCGAACCAAACTAAATCCAACTTTTGACTCTGTGCGCAAATCTCGTTTTCTGGACGCATCTCCTTGCCGCGACCAGACTTCCCGCTCGCCTTCGAGACCCTCAAAAACTTTGTGGAGAAAGTGGTTGAGTGGTGAGTTGAGGAGTGAGCTGAGGAGTGAGTTGAGGAGTGAGTTTGGTGGTGAGTTGGGGAGTGAGTTGAGTGGTGGGTTGAGTTTGCAGTTGAGTTGTACGTTGGGTTGTGAAACGAGTCGATCCCCAAAATCAAAATTGAAGCAATCACGACGTGTCCCTCCCAGAAATGCGCACACACAAAGCGCCCGGCCGATGTGACCCACATAACTATACACCAGTATATATAATGTTGCAACGACAGCTCAAACGTAGAACGGAATTCATTCCGTTCGCGTCGCAAGACCCATTGGCGAGCCGGCGGGTTTATCCCGCCGGACCTGGCGAACCCCGTGCCGCTAGCCGGGGGTGCAAGCGCCAAATTCGGTGTCTCAGCTTGGTTTGTAGTAACCGCCTTTAGGCGGTGTCTTGCGAACCCGCTAAAGCGGGTCACTACAGACTGATACGCCGCCCCAAAATCGCCCCTCTCCCATGTACTCATGGGAGAGGGGTTG
>JBGQCZ010000910.1:0-2067 GCA_041495645.1 Gemmataceae bacterium
CAGAAGTTGTAACTGCTCGAATTTACGCCGATGAGCCAGAGCGAGCCGACGCGCTGCGCGAAGGGGTAGGTTTCATCGTCGACGCGCTCGCCTTTTTGCCACGGTGCAAAGTAGCGTTCGAAGAGCCGCTCTTTCGCGGGCTTCTTGACGTAGTAATCGTGATTGCCGGGGATCGCCAACGCCGGCGGCATGTCGGGATCGCCCACCGCCAGCACTCGCGCCGCGGCCCGGAACTCCGACTCGAACGCCAGCGACGTCGCGTCGCCGGAAAAGATCAAGTGATCGGGCTGACGCTGTTTAATCTCGCGCACCAGCGCCCCGGCCACGTGTGGGGCATGCCGAAACCGTCGGGCACGCCCCAATAGCTGTAGATTGAGCCAACCGGTGAAGCGCTTGCTAGCGAGATCGCGCCCGCGCCAGCCGAGCGGCTTCGAGGTGATATGCACGTCGCTGAAATGAATGAGCCGCACCGCGTCCGACATTGCTCCTCCCACACTGACCATTGACCGCTGGCCCCTCTACAATTCTTCCAGACTCGTGGAGCTTTTCTCAAGGGATATTGTATCCATGCCGAAAATCACTGTTCTGAACGAACAAAAGAAAGAGATCGAAGTACCCGCCGGCGCCAACCTCCGCCAGGCCTTGCGCGAGGCCGGGGTCGAGGTCTATTCCGGCATCGACAAGTTCCTCAACTGCCGCGGACTTGGCCTGTGCGGCACCTGCGCCGTGCTGGTGAAGAAAGGCATGGACGGGCTCAGTAAAAAAGGCCTCCGCGAGAAGTTCAACTTCACCTTCCATCCCAAGACGTCGTTCATGGTGATCGGGCACGAAGAAGAGATGCGCCTATCGTGCCAATGCAAGGTGGAAGGCGACTGCGAAGTCGAAGTCAGGCCGTCGTTCAACTTGAGCGGCGAGGTGTTTTGGAGCAAGCCGTACCCGAACAAGTGATTTTTTTGCGTCGCCTTTCGCTGCGCGAAAGGGCGTTTTTTTTTCGCGGAGCGAAAGACGACACAAGGCCGCCCATGACCAAATTCGACTTTGCCGGCAAGACTGTTCTGGTAACGGGCAGTTCGCGCGGGATGGGTGCGGCCATCCTGGAAGCTTTTGCGAAGGCTGGCGCCGTCGTGTTGGTTCATTTCTACGACGATGCGAGCGGGCAGAATCGCAAGGACGCCGAACAACTCGGGGCGAAACTTGCCGCGACCGGCGCCAAAGTTCACCAACTCGCAGCCGATGTTCGCAACGCCGATCAAGTTCAATCGCTCATGCAAAAAATCAAGACCGAGCTCGGCGGGCTGGATATTCTCGTCAACAACGCCGGCGTAATTCGCGATCGGACCGTGAGAAAAATGACGCTCGACGATTGGCACGCGGTTATCGAGACCAATCTGGACGGCGTCTTTTATTGCGCGAAGTTCGGGGCCGACGTCTTGCGCGACGGCGGGCGGATCGTCAACATCGCATCGATTTCCGGCGTGGTCGGCTTCCACGGCCAGGCGAACTACTCCTCCGCCAAAGCCGGCGTGATCGCGCTGACAAAAGTGCTTTCGAAGGAATTGGCTCGTCGTGGCATCACCGTAAACGCCGTGGCTCCAGGCGTGATTCAGACGCCGATGATCGGTGAAATCAAACCCGAGGTGATGGCCGAATACGAAAAACAAATCCCGCTCGGGCGAGTGGGTAAACCCGAGGAAGTAGCCCACGCGGTGCTGTTCCTGGCCAGTGCCGAAAGCGCCTACATCACCGGCGCAACCCTCCCGATCACCGGCGGCTGGTTTTAAGCCGGGGAAGAGCGGCCATGAAACAATTGACGATCATCGTGAAGCCGTTCCGGGCCGAGGCGGTGCTCAAAGCCGTCGAGGAACTCGGCGTTGACGCCTGCGCGGTTCGCGAAGCCAAGGGATTTGGCCGGCAGAAGAACTACCTGGAGCGCTATGTTGGCAGCGAATACAGCATGGCGTTCTTACCCAAGGTCGAGATTTCGGTTTGGGTGAGCGACGAGCGGGCTGATGAAGTGGCGGCGCGCATCGCCAAGGTGGCTCGCACGGGCCGCATCGGCGACGGCAA
>JBGQCZ010000911.1:0-2060 GCA_041495645.1 Gemmataceae bacterium
GGTGCTGAGCGCCGTGCCGATCGCCCTGGCGGTCAACATCGTACGCATCACCGCGACCGGTGCACTTTACGTGTGGGCTGGCCCGCGGATCGCCGACCTGGTGTTCCACGATCTGGCCGGCTGGCTGATGATGCCGCTGGCCCTTGGGCTGCTGTGGTTGGAGGCCCGGTTTCTGTCCTATGTTCTGGTAGACGAGACGATCCTTGACCCGATGGAAGTTGCCTTCGGGATGAGACCGCCATTGACGCTGCCCACTAAGGCCTTGGCGAAACCTAGAGACGCATCATGAATCCGCTTCCTCCGGCGCCGGACCCGCGGCATGGACTGCCCGCTCCCGCCGGAATGATGAACGTGCCCGTCGGCGGTCCGCTGCCGCCGATGAATGTGCCCCCGCCCCCGCCGATTGTCACCGCTCCGCCCAGCGGCATGGCCTTGCTCAAAGCTCTCAAACGCCGCTGGCAGCTGGCCGCCATTGTCGCACCGGTCGCTAGCATCCTCGTTGCCGCCGCCATCTGGTTCTTCACGCCCCCGGCGCAGTACGTGGCCCGCGGCACGCTCGAACTCAATCCCACGCCGCCCAACCCCATCCTCCGCTCTTCCGCTGGAAACGAGCCAAACCTCGATAACTTCCGCCAATTGCAAATTGCGCTGATCAAGAACCAAAAAGTTCTAATTGCCGCGTTGCGCGATCCGAAGTTGTCGCAGTTGCAGACGCTTCGCGAAGTGGACAATCCCTTGCAATGGCTCGAACAATCCATGAGTTTCAGCGCGCCGGGAAATGCCCAAGTGCTGCAAGTCATGCTTCAGGGAAAGTACCCGGAAGACCTGCGGTTGTTGCTAAACGCCGTGATCAAGACATTCCTTTCAGAATTCGTCACCGCCGAGCAGGAGATTCGCAGCGCTCGCCTGGCCAGTCTCAAGAAGTACAAGGAACAGTACCAGGAAGAACTGAACAAGGCGAAGGTCGCCAAGCAGCAGTTTTCGGATAAAGGGGCCAGCAACGCGAACGTGGTGGCTTTGCAAATGGCCTTTCTTCAAGCCGAAGTGCAGCGCCGCCAGGGCGAAATCGGCAAGCTCGAGACGGAAGTCGCCGAACTCGAAGCGCAGCAGAAACAGATGACCAATCGCGACCCGACGCGCGTGCCGTTGGACAACGAGATCTTCCGCGAGTTTTTCGCTCAAGACGTCGAGATGCAAAACCTGGAGACCGAACGGCGCATTGCGAAAGAAAGCCTCACCGACGCCAAACTCAAGGGCTTCCGGGAATCGGTGACTGACAAGCTCAAGGAAAAGTTGGACGCGATTGAAAAACAAATCCGCGCCCGCCAGCAGGAATTGCGTTCGCAGGCCGAGGAATACTGGAAGCAGCGCTCCACCAGCGATTTCGCCAAGCACAGCGTGCTGGTCGCGGACTCGCTGGAATTGAAAAACGGATTGCTCGAGAAGTATCACAAAGAACTCGATCGCACCAAGTTCATGCTGGAAAACCTGAGCCGCAACCAGAATCGCCTGGATGATTTGGCCTTCGACAGCGAATCGCTCAAGGAATTCTTCCGCCAGATCGATGCCGAAGAACGAAGATTGCGAATCAATGCCAACGACTTGTCGCGCGTGCGCGAAATTGAAGAACCGCGCGTCCTTCCGTCTGATCCCAAGGCCCGACAACTCAAGATGGCGGCGTTGGGCGGCGCCCTCACATTCCTGCTCGTACTGGCCGGCCTGTCGCTGTGGGAATTCCACGGCCGCCGGGTCGAAAGCGTCGATCAGATTGTCTACGGCCTGGGACTTCCGCTCGTCGGCACGGTTCCTGCCATGCCGAAACAACGGCTGCTGGGATTGGCCGGCGGACTCAAGGAAGAAGAGGTGCAAGCGTGGCGCTTCGCCTTGCAAGAAGCCGTCGCCGCGGCTCGCACCATGCTGCTCAACGCCGCCCGCACCACCAATATGCGCATGGTTATGATCACCAGCGCGATGCCCGGCGAAGGCAAGACGTCCCTCTCGACTCAGCTCGCCGTGAGCATGGCGATGGCGGGACATCGAACGCTGCTGCTCGATTTCGA
>JBGQCZ010000912.1:0-2044 GCA_041495645.1 Gemmataceae bacterium
ACAGCCGTAAAGGTCATTTAATCCACTCTCTCACCGTGGTGAAACTCAGGCCGCGGCCGCGAGCGCTACGAATCAAGTCGGGCAGCACGGCGAGCGCGTGCGGGTGCGTGTCGTGGAACAGCACGACATCGCCGGGCTGAAGCGTCCGACCGCGGAACCAATCGCGTACCGTGTCAGCGCTGGTGCTGGCGTAGTCACGCGGATCCACGTTCCAAAGTACAACCGTCAGTCCCGCTCGCCACATCCACAACAGGTCTGGTGCCGTGACTTTACCCTGCGGCGGCCGGTAGAGTAGCGACTTGGACCCGAGGATATTCTCCAACACCGCCTTGCCGCGCGACACTTCTTGAGCCATCTGGAGGCGCGACAGCTCGGCCCGCTTGGGGTGCGAGTAAGAATGGCTGCCGACCGCGTGTCCTTCCGCCGCCATTCTGCGGACGAGTTCGGGGTGCTTCTCAGCTTCCCGACCAACGACAAAGAACGTGGCTGAGATGCCTTCGTGACTGAGGAAATCCAACAAGCGCGGCGTGTGATCAGGATGTGGGCCGTCGTCGAACGTGAGGCAGATTGAACGAATCGATTGAGAACCACGGACCATCAACAGTTTCCGCGGCAGAAGAAAGGCGAGGCCGCGCCTGGCGAGTTGACGCCACGTCGACTTGGAATCCGGATTCGTTCCAACCCGCGGCGATGCATAATCGTGGATTGCCTCGTTGAACACGCCGACAAGTTCGCGTGCCGCGTCGGCATGCGACCGGCCCTTGAACGGTTCTAGCCTTTGCTGCCGGGGCAAGCGAGACAACGCCGCACCGATGACTTCTGCGAGCTGTGCCGGGTCGTTCGGCGTAACCAAGAGGCCGTCGCCGAGATGAACGATTTCGCGCACGCCGCCCACGTCGCTGGCGACGAATGGCGTGCCGCACGCCGCTGCTTCGAGCAAAACATTCGCTACGCCTTCCGATCGACTTGGCAAAACCAGCAGTGTCGCGGCCCGATACCAGTCCGGCAACTGTTCGTTCGGAATGACGCCGCGGAACTTGACGCAATCGTCGAGTCCGAGTTGCCGAACTCGTCGCTCCAACTCAGGCCGCAATGTCCCTTTCCCGACCACGTGCAATTCAAACTCGAATGACTTGTTTTTCAGAATCGCGCACGCCTCGATCAAAACATCGATTCCCTTAACCGGCAGCAGATTTCCCACGAAGAGAAGGAGCGATTTCTCGCCCGCAAGCCCCAGTCGCTTGCGGCAGTCTTCAGCAGGTCCCGGCTTAAACACGTCGGCATCGACGCCGTTGTACACAAGATGAACGCGATTCGGATCGACGCCTAGCTCCATCAATTTGTTGGCCAGATCCTGACTCACGGCGACGACCTGATCGGCGTGGCGGATTGCCTCGACCGTTCCACGGCGACGATTGGGATGCTGATCGAGCAAAAGAATGTCGGATCCGTGAACCTTCAGTACGACCGGCAACCCGGCCCGATGAGCCAGGTCAACGGCCGCCCAACCATCCGGGTACGCCCAGGTCGCGTAGACCACATCGGGTCGAAACGAAGTGACGGCATGGCGGAACGCCTTCTGAATCGACCAGCGATAGAATCGCCCCTGCAAGCCTCGAAAAGCACGGGGGACAAACCGATAGTGAGGGTATTCCACCTGAATGCCCTCCCAGACCAGCCGCCGGTCCGGCGGAAGCCCGGGGGCGCCCGCATGGCGCGCAGCGCGTTCGTCGGTCCAGGCGATCGGGGCGATGACGGTCACCTCTTGTTCCGCCGCGAGGGCACGAATTTGGTGACGGTTAAACGTCGCCCACTGCGGACGCATGGGACTCGGGAACAAGTTTGTGATGGCCAGGATGCGCATTCGAAACCCGGTTCTTCTGTGTCGTAGTTCAAACGTTTGCGTGCTCGATCGTTGGGGGCGACATGGTGCGGACCACCACGCGATGCTTGCCGGCCGCCGTGAGCGGAATCGTGCTTACTTCGCGGACGTCGACATGAATGACCGGGCCGAGCACCTTGCGTAATTCGTCCGACAGGATCA
>JBGQCZ010000913.1:0-2034 GCA_041495645.1 Gemmataceae bacterium
ACGACCGAGCCGTAGCAAGCGAACGGCAAGGCCGGGTTGTATTTGTGCCCGGTCATCATGATGTGATCGGCCACGCCATGGCTGCCGTTCTTCGGATCGTGTCCGCGGATGATGCTGTAATCGTTGGTGAGTCTGGCCAACCGCGGCATGTGCTCGGCGATACGGATGCCGCTCAAGGTTGTCGGAATCGTCTTGAACTCGCCGCGAATCTCGACTGGAGCGTCGGGCTTCGGATCAAACGTGTCAATGTGCGACGGCCCGCCTTGCATCCACAGCAGAATGCAACTGACCTGTTTCCGTTTCGCGCTCGGTTGCTCGGCCCGGAGCTTCAAGAATTGCGGCAAGGACAACCCCAATGCTGAAATCGCTCCGACGCGCAGGAACGAACGCCGTGAAACGCCGGAACAATCGGTGCTACGCCCGGTAATGAGATCGAACATAAGCAGGAACCTCGGCGATCAGGCGGGAGCGGGGCAGAAGCCCGCACGGGTGGGATATGAATAGTGTCGAGCAAATATGTCGTTGGGTCAAGGGAAAATCGTCGGACTGCGCGGAATTGCTCTTCAATCACCGAGTATTTGTTGGAAGGTCCAGGGACATTCCTGAGGCAGGGATTTCTCTTCAACTTCCATTTCCACGGCGGCTCGGCGGACCGCCTTGCGATACGCTGCCCCGAACTCCTCTTGGAGGTGCTGACGCAGCACAGCGCTTTCAACCAGGTCGGCCAATTCCTCGCGCTGCTCCTTGATGGTCAATTCCCAACCGCGCGATCGTTTGTCTTGCTGATGCTCCCACTTAAGCAAATGGACAAGCAACACCACCAGCCGGCTGACCACTTCGCGTTTGTCGCGCTTCGCCATGTCGGTCAGATATTCGCTAAGGTGGTCCAAGTCCATCTCCGACGGATCGCCGTTAGCCGAAAGTCGGGCCATTTGCTCCAGCCAGGCCGTCTCATCGACAAGGTACAAATCAGACAAAGTCGTTCCCCTGTGGCTTTGGATCATGATTCCTCACTCCCTTCAAAGCCACATTAGCAGCAAAGGGCGGGAAAATCCACCAGCCGCTTGCGGGGTGGTGTCTCAGTTTAGTTCGTAGTGACCGCCTTTAGGCGGTGTTTTCCGAACCCGCTAAAGCGGGTCACTACAAACTGATACACTACCGCTTGCGGCTTTGCGCCGATCACAATGCCGCAATGCGGATGCACTGTTATTTCTTCACGTCTGGCCCTTCGTTGGTCCACTGCCGGCCGATGTCGTCGATCGACTTCGGCGCATCGATCTGTGGCACGGGGCCGATGTACGAGCGTTTCTTGCGCAAGTCACCCGTATCTACCTTGAACTTCTTGTCGCGGCCCATCAACGTTTTCTCGGATATTTGACCGTCCTTCGTCGCCGCCCACATCAGGATCGGTTCGCCCATCGGCAAGTCGGACGTTGGGTCGGGCCAGGTGTGCCAGGTTTTGCCCCAGGTCGTGACCAGCCCTTCCATGAGTCTCTTCTCGTCCTCGTCGGGCATCGTCGGCGCGATGAGCAACCCGGCGGTCACTTCGTACGAATGCGGGTGATAATACTTCTTTTCCTCGTCCTTGAGCTTGCGGTAGATGTCGTCGCTGATGATGTACTCGACGCCGAGGATTCGCGCGCCCGGCCGGTCGTGATCGTAAATGATGCACTGGTGCACGCCGTCGCGCACCGGCGCGCAATAGTGATACGCCTCGATGACCTTGTCCGGCTCTTTCTTGATGATGTGATAAGCGCACAGAAACGCGTGCAGCCGTTCCGGCGGCAGTTTGCCATCGCCTTGCTTTTCGTGGTCCGCCCGCGCGACCCCGGCAAATCCCAAGGCCGTCAATCCCACTGCGCCCAACGCATCGCGCCTGTTCATCGGAGAATCCTCGTTGATGTGTGAAACGACATGGCGATACCTTACTAACTTAGGGGTGGTATCGCCTACCTGAATGAAATTGCCGATCGAGCACAAGTCTTTCAGGCAGGAATTGTTTAGCCGCGAGGGGAGCTTGGCGACCCGAGCGCG
>JBGQCZ010000914.1:0-2029 GCA_041495645.1 Gemmataceae bacterium
CGGCCGCACGCCCTGGAACACGGATTTTTGGTCGGGCGGATCGTCGTCGGGCAGCGCCGCGGCCGTTTCCGCCGGATTGGTATCGTTCGCCATCGGCTCGGAAACTTCGGGTTCGATTATCACGCCGGCGGCGTTTTGCGGGATTGCCGGTCTGCGCCCGACCTACGGCCGTGTGAGCCGTCACGGCGCGATGGCTTTGTGCTGGACGCTCGACAAACTCGGCCCGCTCGCCCGCAGCGCCGATTGCTGCGGCCTGGTTTTGTCGGCAATCGCCGGCCACGATTCGCTCGATGCCTCGAGCGTCGACAAGCCGTTTGAATTTCCGGAGCCGCAGCGCGAGGCCGGCAAGAAATATCGCGTGGGCGTGCTCAAGCCGGGCGGACAGGAAGAGGTCGTCGAGAATTTCAAGCAATCGCTCAAGGTGCTGGAGAAGTTCTGCGACTTCGTGGAAGGCGTGGAACTGCCGAAGCTGCCGTTCGGTGTGGCCGTTGGGACGATCGTTGGGGCCGAGGGCGCAAGCGCGTTTCGCGATCTGCTCGACAGCGGCAAGTGCAAGGACTTGAAGGCGACGAATTGCAAATTTTCGGGATTTGGCGGCATGTTTATTCCGGCGGTCGATTACATTCAAGCGCTGCGGGTTCGCGGGCCGATGAAGCGCGAGATGGACAAGTTGTATGCGAAATTCGATGCGATCGTGGCCCCGTCGCGGCCGACGGTCGCCTACCCGATCGACAAGGACTTTAGCGCTGCCTATCCGGGAGTGCGCGGCGGCTCGGAACTGATCCCGGCGGGCAACGCCGTGGGCCAACCGGCCATCGCTGTGCCAAACGGCTTCGGCGAGAAGGACCTACCAACAGGAATTCAAATCACGGGCAAAGCCTGGAGCGAAACGCGCCTGCTGGCAATTGCGGCGGAATATCAAAAGGCCACCGACTGGCACACGAAGCGGCCGAAGGTCTGACATGCGAGTCGGTTCCGCGCTGCGGCTGCGTAAGATCACCGTATGAATTGGCTGCACTCGATGATACCGTCCTTCCTGGCCAGCCGGCAGACGCTCTTGGTTCTGCCAATCGCCGCGGCGGTGATTCTGATGCCCCCGGAGACCGGTTTGGGCATCGAGCTATGCATGTTCAAGAACGCCACCGGCGGGCCGTGTCCGGGTTGCGGCGTGACACGGAGTTGTTCGAACTTCGTACGCGGCAATTTCCAGCGGTCAATCGAGTTTCATCCGCTCGGGCTGATTCTCGCTCCGGTGTTGTTCGGCATCGCGATCTTGTCGCTGCTGCCGGGGGCAGTGCGCAAGGCGTTCGCGGAGCGCACCGGTCGATGTGGCCGGCTGTTGGCAATCGCGTCGATTCTGTTCTGGACGGCGTTCTTCGCTTACGGAATCGTTCGCTGGGTCGCGGTCATGACCGGGTACATGACTTTTCCACCACCGGCCTCTTGAGTTGAGGCCCCTAGGCGGCATTATTCAAAGAAGAACTCACCCTAGCGCGGCAGAGCCGCAACCAAACAAGAGCAACCACAAAGGCACAAAGCCACAAAGAACGCAAGATTGTTTGAATCAATTCCCAGCGTTCTTTGTGTCTTTGTGACTTTGTGGTCAACAAATGACCCATCGCATTCGCCATGTCCGAATCTCGCCGCGGTCGCTCAGTCCGGTCGAAGCCGATCTGCTGGTTGAAATTGAATGCGATTCGGTTCAATCCGATGTAGAAGTTCGCGGCCGGCTCGTCGGCCCGACGTGTCCCTATTCCACCACGGTTGAAGTTGATTACCCGCTGCGAATGCTGCCTCGCGAGGACGAGAACGCTCCCTTGCGGGCGCGCGTCGTGATTCCCGAACCGAGCTATTGGGACCCAATCAGTCCGTTCCTCTATCACGCTCGGATCGAATTTTGGCAGGCCGGAGCAATGCTGGACCGCGCCGAGCTGCGGCACGGACTTCGCTCGATGCAGTTGAAGCCGGAAGGATTGTTTTGGAACGGTAAGCGACTCGTGCTTCGCGTTGCGGATAGTCCTACCCTGAC
>JBGQCZ010000915.1:0-2007 GCA_041495645.1 Gemmataceae bacterium
GCGATTCGCCCTCGACGTACTCCATGGAGAAGAAAGGAGTGCCTTTGTAGCGACCCGGCGCGAACAGGCTGACGATGTTCGGGTGTTTCAATTGCTTGAGGATTTGCGCTTCGCGCTCGAAGCGGGCCAACGCGGTTTCGCTGCCGGACAGACCCGTGGAGATGATCTTCAGCGCGAGAACCTTCGTGCGGCCCTTGTCGTCGCGATAATTGACGCGATAGACGGTGCCCATGGCCCCGCTGCCCAGTTCCTTCTCGATGGTGAACGGTCCCATCTTCTGACCGATCTGCATCGTCGGTCCTCGTGGTCTCGACGCTCGCCATTAGTTATTTCAACCAGCGGGCGGCGTCGCGGGCGTGATAGGTAAGAATCATATCAGCGCCGGCGCGTTTGATGCTGGTGAGAATTTCGAGGGTGACGCGGCGCTCGTCGATCCATCCGCGTTGGCCGGCGGCCTTCACCATCGCGAATTCCCCGCTCACGTTGTAGGCCGCCACCGGCACTTGATACTCGTCCTTCACGCGGCGGATGATGTCGAGATACGCCAGCGCCGGTTTGACCATGACCAGGTCGGCGCCTTCAGCCAGGTCGAGCGCGACCTCGCGCATTGCTTCATCGGAATTGGCCGGGTCCATTTGGTACGAAGAGCGGTCGCCGAATTGCGGAGGCGATTCGGCGGCGTCACGAAAGGGTCCGTAAAAACCGGAAGCATACTTCGCCGAGTAGCTCAAAATCGGAAGATGCGAAAAACCGGCTTGATCCAGCCCGGCGCGAATCGCCTTCACCATCCCGTCCATCATCCCACTTGGCGCCACCAAATCGACGCCGGCTTTGGCATGGCTCAGGCACTGAGCCACAAGATTCGCGAGAGTTGCGTCGTTGTCCACGTCGGGCTTTCCACCGCGCTCGCTGATCACCCCGCAATGGCCGTGATCGGTGTATTCGCAGAAGCACTCGTCCGCAATCAGGTAAGCCCGATCTGCAAATGCCTTCCGCAGCGCTCGCAGCGACTGTTGAATAATCCCGTCGTCGGCCCAGGCGCTGGAGCCGGTCGCATCCTTGGATGCGGGGATGCCGAAGAGAATGAAGGCCTTGATGCCGAGGTCGAGCGCCGCGCCGACTTCGTCCACCAGCGTATCGACGCTCAGTTGATAGTTGCCGGGCATCGAGGTGATTTCCTGCCGTACACATTTGCCGGGCCGGACGAAAAGCGGCAGGATGAAGTCGGACGCATTCAATTCCGTTTCGCGAACCAGATCGCGCAGGATCGGATTCGAACGCAGACGGCGCATGCGTAGTGTCGGAAAGTCCGCGAAAACTCGTCTCATGGTCCCATGCTCGCGTAGGCTTGGACGGCGGCGGCGACTCCCGCTCCCGGAGACACCTTGTAATTTTGCTTGGCCAGGCATTGCTCCAGCGCGCCGAGGACCAGCAAGACGTTGGCAGCCCGGCTGTTCACGCCCATCAGCCCGATTCGCCACGCTTTGCCCTTGAAATCGCCCAGCCCGCCGCCGATCTCGATGCCGAAATCGGCGAGCAATTGCTTGCGGCCCGCCACATCATCGATTCCAGCGGGGATTTTCACGGCGTTGATTTGCGGCAATTGGTACTTTTCATTCGCGGTGTATTGCATCCCCATGGCCAGCAAGCCGGCCTTCAACGCCTTGTGATTGCGCAGATGCCGTGCCCAGCGCGCTTCCAGTCCTTCCTCGTTCACCAAACGCAGGCCTTCGCGGAGCGCGTAGACCATCGTGATCGGCCCGGTGTGGTGATAGGCGCGATCGCCGCCCCAGTATTTTTGCACCGTCGTCAGGTCGAGATACCAACTCTGGACTTTGGTCTTGCGGCTATTCAGTGCTTCAAGGGCCCGGTCGCTGAAGGTGACCGGCGACAAGCCCGGCGGGCAGCCGAGCCCCTTCTGCGAGCAACTGAAGACAGCATCAAGTTCCCAATCGTCGACGTGCAATGGAGTGCAGCCCAGCGAGGTAACGGCATCGACTACGAGCA
>JBGQCZ010000916.1:0-2005 GCA_041495645.1 Gemmataceae bacterium
CCACACTTACCTTGTGCTAGGGCTATGTCAATGCAGTTGCGCGAACCATTTTGGAGCGCGCAGAAGCGAGGCCAACACCCCGCTTCTGCGCGCTCTTTTTTTTGGAATGGAGGTGAGCCGAAATAGAGGACGGTCGGAGGAGAATAGCTGCAACGGGATGCCGCAGTAATTACCCGGTTGGCCTGCCTGATCGGTCGCGTTCTCATACTCCGCGCGACTGGTCGGGCAGGCATGCCCTAACAGGAGTAAGAATCATGGCGTTCAACTCGACAGAACTCAAGAACATCAACGACTGGCTCCATGCTCGCAAAATCAAGTGCCAAGCATGCGGCACGACACGCTGGAACGTGCTTCCAGACTTTTTGTGCATATCTGTTGGCGACCCCTGCACAACGATTCGGTCATTTGTAGCCGCCGAGTGTGTGGCGTGCGGGCTGTCTATCTTCATGTCGCCTTCGAAAGTTGGCGTAAAAGCGCCGACAACTCCGTAGGCGAGCGTAGTTCTTCTCGCGCAATTTCTTGGAGGAGCTTTCGCAGTTCTTTCCGAGCGTCGTATGGCCTGCCAACATCCGCGAATCCAACGATCAAGCGCGGCACGCCTTCGTCCGTTTCGTATTCTGGCATGTTCATGGTTGCCTCTCTGAAAATGTCGTGCCGAACTGGCACCGACGTTCATATTTCAGCTGGAATGAAAACTGTTGTCAAGCGCTTTGCCATGAATATTATCAAAGCGGCTGGAACGTCGGGCTTGCAATCCGACGATCGGTCCCCTCTTTCGTGCGGTATTGATTCCCGTGCGAAAGGGCGACCGAATCCAGTGAGCAATCAAAGCAATGGCGTTCGATCATGCATGAAATCGGCTGGGCAGTAGCAACTCAATTTCCAGGGCCGTGCTGACGCTGACTCCGAAAGGTCATGATGAATTCGCCAAGCCACGTCGGTTAAGAATAATTCGCTGGACTGACCAGCTATGCGATTTCTCGATGAGTACGGCGCGCTTTGAGCGCTATCAAATCTGAATAGAATTGGACTTTGCGGGGCGGCCGACCTCATGAATCGGCTTGGCTTGCCCGGCAATCGTCCTTCGCTGTTTCCGGGGCGGTTGACCGGGCAGGCGCCCGCCAAGGAAACATCCTCATGTCACCGACTTTGGTCGAGCGGGATCCTGATTCTGAGTTCGTGGACGCCGCTCCCGAATGGCTTTCCCGATTTGTCCGCCACGAGGTCCGTCCGTTGCTCGTTCAGCATAGACGATCCGCTCTGGATGCTTTGATCCGCTGGTTCGCCTTTCACGTTGAGCAACTAAACGAGCGCAGAGCATTTGAGGCCAGACGGCGCGAGTTCCTGGAACATCAACCTGCCGTGCCCGCAGACACGCGGAACATCCCGGACCGGTCGGCCGAAGGGCTCGTTCTGATAATCGGCGGCATCGCTGGCGGCGTCGACGCCAACGGCGCGTTCGATGGGAGCCCCCGCCGGACAGTCTACGCTTGGGGGCCACCGGAATTACATGCGGACAGCATGCCGTCCCTAGACTTGCCCCTGCCGCCGCCACGCAACCGCGACCTGTCAACTGATGAATGCTGGACTGGGCTACTTGCCATCCATGATGCGATTTGGGACCCCAGAGAGAGACTCCTGCCGACAGATGACTTTATCGACGCGGAAGTATTCGGTCGGGTCGTTGAGGGAAGGCGTTCTTGCCACGGTCGTGTGAATGTGGGGATCTTGACAAGCGCGGTTCGGCATTTGACGGAGGCACAGTTACCCGACCTGCGAGCGATGTTGATGACGGCGAGTGCAACCGTTGCGAGTGGCGACGCAACCTCGGCCGCCGTGGAGCAATTGCCCGGCCCCGTGCCGGCCGCGGCGAACGACGACGGCAAAGCGCTGTGTGAAGATCCGCTCGCGAAACTCCGCGACTTGAACACCGCTTCGGCGAGCGAAATCGCCACCGCAATTGGCCAGTCTCTCAAGAATCGGGTTGAGCCGTTCTTACGCAAAC